>JAKPGY010000200.1 GCA_029550685.1 Bacillota bacterium | reverse complement strand
CTGCTCGAAACGTCCTGTTTCTCGCTCTGCTTCGCAGCCCTCAGTTTCGCCGTGGGTTGCAAACGGCTCGTCGTACGTCGCTCGCCCGGCTAATACTACTGCTTAAGCCGTGAGGCATGTTTTCATTTATCGTGGCCTTTTCTTAAGGTGATAATTGCTGTGAAAACTGTCTTCGCGTTAGTGCAAAAGACAGCTATACTGTCATCGCGAGCGCATAGCGCGTGGCGATCTCTATGTCTATCTGCACTAACCACGGCTTAGCAGTACTGTTAGCCGGGATGCAGGAGTATTAGCCGGCTCGCTCCGGGACTCCTCGCCTGCAACACATCGGCTTACTTCGGTGCGAAGCGGACCGCTTGGAATTCGGCATCCATGCACTCAGTCCTCGCTGCTCGAAACGTCCTGTTTCTCGCTCTGCTTCGCAGCCCTCAGTTTCGCCGTGGGTTGCAAACGGCTCGTCGTACGTCGCTCGCCCGGCTAATACTACTGCTTAAGCAGTGCAGCGTATTTCGTAATAGACTAATTTCGACCAGGGCGTGTGTTTCATGAAACATGAGGAATTAAAAGAACGGCTGAAAAAAGTACCTCTCCAGCCCGGGGTTTACCTGTATAAGGACCAGACCGGGCAGGTTATCTATGTGGGCAAAGCCAAAGCCCTGCGTAATCGAATGCGGTCCTATTTCCAAAGTGAGGACCGTTTGCATCCCAAAGTACGGGCTATGATGGACCGGGTAGCTGACTTTGACTTTATAGTTACCAATACAGAAGTGGAGGCCTTGATTCTGGAAAATAACCTTATCAAGGCCTATCAGCCCCGTTACAATATTGACCTGCGGGATGACAAAACCTATCCCTATTTGAAAATAAGTACTGGTGAGACCTTCCCGCGGATCTACATCACCCGGGAGAAAAAAGATAAGGTGTCCCGCTATTTTGGCCCTTATACTGATGTGGGGTCTCTCAAAGAAACCCTGCGCCTGCTTATTACTCTGTTTCCCCTGCGTACTTGCAAGACCCTGCGGCCTGGTCAGCGTCCCTGTCTAAACCGGGACATGAAGAAATGCCTGGCTCCCTGTACTGGAGAGGTTTCCCCTGAGAATTACCGGGCTATGGTGGATCAGATTATCGCTTTTTTAGAGGGGAACAGTCAGGAAATATTGCAGGCTAAAGAAGCGGAAATGAAAGAGGCCGCTGCCAATCTGGATTTTGAAAAAGCTGCCCGTTTGCGGGATCAGATCTATGCCATCAAGAAGATAGGGGAAACCCAGAAGGTACACCTGCAGTCTCCCTGGAACTTGGATCTGGTGGGAATCATTATGGGGGAAAAGGAAAGCCTGGCCCTGGTTTTTAAAATTCGCAGCGGCAAGATTGTTGCCAAGGACACTTTCTGGTTGGACCGGCCTACCGGCCAGGAAGAAGGGGAATTAATGAGCCAGTTTCTGCGCCGCTATTATACGGATAATGACGACATACCCCGGGAACTGGCTGTTAGTATTCAGCCAGCTGAACATGAGCTGGTGGAGGCATGGCTGCACCAGATTACCGGTCATCGTGTCACTATCAAAGTACCCCAGAGGGGCGATAAACGCAATCTGCTGGATATGATGATGGAGAATGCCTACCTGCTTTGGAAAGAACGGCATGAAAAAGACGCCCGGCAGCAGGAAATTCTGGTGCATCTCAGCCGGGTACTGCAGCTCCCCGTAGTACCGGAGCGGATGGAATGTTACGATATTTCCCATCTGGGCGGGCAGGAAACGGTGGCTTCCATGGTGGTTTTCACCGGGGGCGAGCCGGATGGCAGTGCTTATCGCCGCTTCAAAATAAAGCAGGATCAAAATGACGATTTCGCTTCCCTGCGGGAAGCCTTGCGGCGCCGTTTTATCCAAGCCCGGGAACAAAACCCGGCCTTTTTGCCCGAACCGGATCTGATTGTTATTGATGGAGGTTTAGGTCAGGTAAATGCTGTGCAGACTGTTTTGGAGGAATTGGGGGTGGATATCCCTCTAATCAGTTTGGCCAAAAAGAATGAGGAGATCTACAAGCCCCGGATAAGTGAGCCCCTGGTACTTCCCCGTCGTGATGAAGGGCTGCGGCTTTTACAGCGCTTGCGGGATGAAGCCCACCGCTTTGCAGTGGAGTACAACCGGCAGCGCCGCACCCGGCGCATGACTTCCTCGGCTCTGGATCATATCGAAGGGGTAGGGCCCCAACGCCGCCGGGCATTATTAAAACACTTTGGCTCGGTAAATGTCATCCGGGAAGCATCCCTGGAGGAAATTGCTGCTGTACCAGGTATGAACCGGACCGTAGCTCAACGCGTTTTTGCATATTTTCACGGATCTTCATCTACATAAACGACTATTAAGACCAGAAATATGGTAGAATAATGCCATAATTCCAGGAAAACAAACCGCCAGCTCAGAAAGGGGGACACTATATGTCAGGTTTAATAGCACGCTGGTTACTTAACATAGCCGCACTGATTTTAACTGCGGCACTATTACCCGGTTTTCAGCTGACAATTTGGGGAGCTGTGGTCGGATCAGTTTTTTTAGGTATTATCAACGCAGTTATTCGCCCCTTGCTCCTGGTTCTGACTCTGCCGTTAAATATCCTTACACTAGGGTTATTTACTTTTGTGATCAATGCTTTGATGTTGTGGCTTACCTCGGCTACTATCCGCGGTTTTGATATTCATGGTTTTGGCTGGGCCATATTAAGCGCTATACTATTTAGTCTAATCAGTTTTATAATCAGCCTGTTTATAGATGATCAAGGACTTCGATTCCGCTAATAGGAAATGATATAAACAGCCTAACTCGGCCGGGCTTTTCCGCCTGGCTTCTTTTTACCCTAAGTGTGGAGGAGGTAATTATGGCCATTAGACTGGTAGCTATCGATCTGGATGATACTCTGCTGGATTCCGGTCTGCAGATAGCCCCATCTTGCCTGGAAGCTATACGCCAGGTCCAGGAACTGGGAATTAAAGTTACGCTGGCTACCGGGCGCATGTATCGCTCTGCTCTGCCTTATGCCAGGCAGATAAAGGCCGATCTGCCGCTTATCACCTACCAGGGAGCCCTGGTAAAAAACTCCCGGTCAGGAGAAGTCCTTTATTATCGTCCGGTTCCGCAGGCACTGGCGCTGGAGGTTATGGAGTACTTCCGCCAGGCACAGGTTCATTTTCATACCTATCTGGATGATGAACTGTACCTGGAAAGCCTGACTGAAGAAGGAGCAGCCTATGCCAATATGGCCGGGGTTGAGCCCCGTATTGTTCCGGATCTGATGGAAGCAGTACGCCATGCCCCGCCCATGAAAATTATGGCCATTACCGACAATGAACGAGCTCTTTTGGATATGGAAGTAGAGCTAAAAACCCGCTACAGCAAGCGGCTGAACATAACCCGTTCCAAGCCTTATTATTTAGAAGTCATGGATCAATCAGCCAACAAAGGCCATGCCCTGCAGGTAGTTGCCGAGCACTTCGGCATAGATCGAAAAGAGGTTCTAGCCGTGGGTGATAGCTATAATGATCTGGCCATGATCGAATGGGCGGGAGTGGGTGTAGCCATGGGCAATGCCCGGGACGTGGTCAAGGATGCTGCAGATTATGTAACCAGAAGTAATGATGAGGCGGGGGTAGCAGAGGCCCTGCAGCGCTTTATACTAGATAAAATGTGACAAAGGAGCCATCTTATGTGTCATTGCTGTGAAAACGGAGGAATTCGGACGTGTCATTGCGAGCGCGTAGCGCGTGGCAATCTCTTGTCGATCTACGTTAACCATGGCTTGGCAGGAGTGTGAGCCGGCTCGCTCCAAGACTCCTCGCCTGCAACACATCGGTTTACTTCGGTGCAAAGCGGACCGCTCGGAATTCGGCATCCATGCACTCAGTCCTCGCTGCTCGAAACATCCTGTTTCTCGCTCCGCTTTGCAGCCCTCAGTTTCGCCGTGGGTTGCTACGGCTCGTCGTACGTCACTCGCCCGGCTAATACTCCTGCTAAAGCCGTGCAGAGATAGCTTCATCGTGGCTTGTACTATAGGTGATAATTATAAGGAGTGATTTGATGTCAGCCAAAGTCTACTATACCAATCTGCGAACCAATAGCAAAGCTGGTCTGCTGGATAAAATGGAACGCCTTTTTAAAGCTGCTGGCCTGAACCAGGTAATCGATAAAGGAGATCTGGTGGCAATTAAGCTGCATTTTGGCGAGCTGGGAAATATGGCATATATACGTCCTCCTTACCTGCGCCGCTTGGTGCAAATTATAAAAAAGCTTGGCGGAAACCCCTTTTTGACTGATGCCAATACCCTGTACGTGGGTAGTCGCTCCAATGCGGTAGACCATCTGGAAACTGCGATAGCCAATGGTTTTGACTACGCGGTAGTAGGTGCTCCCTTGATTATTGCCGATGGTTTGACCGGTAAGGACTATGTAAAAGTACCTATTAACGGGGAGCATTTTCAGGAGGTTAATATCGGCAGCGCCGCCTATCATGCAGACGCCATGATCGTTATGACCCATTTCAAGGGTCACGAATTAACCGGTTTCGGCGGGGCCATAAAAAATTTGGGCATGGGTCTGGGCTCCCGCAGCGGAAAGCAGCAGATGCACTCCGATGTACTGCCCCATGTTCGCGAGGATAAATGCACCGGGTGCAGCAAGTGTATGCGCTGGTGCCCGGCGGCTGCCATTGCTATGATTGAATGGGGAGGCAACAAAAGCGGACATATTTCCTCGATTATGGAAGAAAAATGCTGGGGATGTGGGGAGTGTATTGCCACCTGTACCTTTGGAGCCATTAAACCTAACTGGCGTACTACTCCGAAGGCTGCCCAGGAGAAAATTGCTGAATATGCCCTGGGAGCCGTACAGGGTAAAGAGGGGAAGGTAGGGTACATATCATTTGTTATGAATATCAGCCCGGACTGTGACTGTGTTCATTTTAATGACCTGCCCATTGTGGCTGATATAGGTATCCTGGCTTCCACTGACCCGGTGGCTCTGGATAAAGCCTGTGTAGATTTGGTCAACAGCCGCCCGGCGCAATCTGGTTCTGTCATAGAAGGGCTGGCTGAGGGGCAAGATAAATTTAAGGCGGTTCATCCCGACATCGACTGGGAATATCAACTTATCCATGCGCAAAAGCTTGGTTTAGGAACCATGGATTATGAACTGAAAGAAGTGTAGCAGATAAAGACGACACAGGTGGACGGTTATCCTGTGTCAGCCCAATCTTTGAACAGTAAAACATGAGGAAGGTATAGTGACACAGGAGAACCGTCCCTTTGTGTCACTTTGTTAAACAATGAGCAGGGGGTATGGAAGGTGACCACACTTACCGCGGAACAAATGATGGAGTTTTTGTATGGACTGCCTGATCAATTTACGGATAGTCTGGAAATGACTTTTGACTTTGCCAGTCACTACCGGAAACCTTTTCAGAATATAGTTATATCTGGTCTGGGAGGATCAGCTATTGGCGGCGACATAGTGCGTACCCTGGCGGCAGGCCGGGCATCCCTGCCAGTGGTGGTAAATCGTGATTACCATTTACCGGCCTTTGTAAACCAGAACACACTCTTTGCTGCAGTTAGCTATTCCGGCAATACGGAAGAGACCTTGAGTGCTTACCAGCAAGCCCGGGAAAAGGGAGCTGCTATTGTATGTTTAACTAGCGGGGGAAAATTGGCGCAAATGGCAGCCAATGACGGTTACCCGGTTATTGAGGTGCCAGGAGATCTGGTTCCCCGGGCCGCTACCGGCTACCTGTTTGCACCTTTGGCCTTGTTTTTGGAAGAAATAGGATTGCTAAAGAATGTGCGCATGGAAATTGAAGAGACTATCCAGGTATTAAAGTGGCAGCGCAAGATGCTGAACCCCCAGGTGCCTCAGCCGGATAATCCAGCCCGGCAGCTGGCGGAGCAATTAAAGGGCTCTATTCCCATTATATGGGGTTCATCTGGTCTCACCGAGGCAGCGGCCTTGCGTTGGAAAGCCCAGATCAATGAAAATGCTAAAAGCCCGGCTTATTATAATCTTTTTCCGGAATTAAACCACAATGAGATTGTGGGTTTTGAAGAACCGGCAGAACTCCTGGCTCGTTTTGTAGTGGTGATACTCCGCGATCAGGGAGACAGCCCTCAGGTCCAAAAACGCATGGCTATTACCAGGCAGATTATAGAAAACCGGGTGCGGGAAGTTATAGAGGTGTCCAGCCAGGGGCAATCCTTTTTAGCCCGTTTTTACAGCCTGGTATATCTGGGGGATTATACCAGCGTTTACCTGGCCCATGAATATGGCATCAATCCCACTCCGGTACAGGTAATTGATTACCTTAAAGCCGAATTAGCCAAATAAAACCAGTGGTCTACTGTAGCGAAAACCACTATGGATGAAAACATCGCTGCACAGTTTAAGCAGGAGGCCATCTTATATATCGCCGCAAGGGTTCCCGGTAGCGGAAACTTAAGTTTCCGCTGCTCAAGAGAGGGGGTAATGAGCGCCCAGCAAACATAGGTTGTGCCGGAACAGCCTTCCGGTGGAAGGCTAAAGCCTCCTCTACATCTGAAGTAGCGGAAGGTTTAACTTCCGACTGCAGAGTGTTAAAAAGCCTATTAACAGTTTGAAAGTTCGAGATTGCCACGGCACTTTGTGCCTCGCAACTTTAATCGCGAGCGACAGCGAGCATCAGTAGTGCCCGCAGGGTGCAATGACACATATGATGGCTTTTGGTTATGTCATCGGCCGTTCCGGCACTACCGATGTTCGCTATCGCTCACGGCTAATGTTGCGAGGAGCGTAGCGACGTGGCGATCTCTTTTATTGGCAACTTTATTGACAGCCTGTAGCGGAAGCTTTAGCTTCCGACTGAAAGATATTTTCATTCGTCGTGGACTGTTCTACCGGCGATAATTACCAGCTTTTTCCGATTGGCTAACTACCGCCCCTTCTGGATATCCTAGAAAAAAACCGGTTATTCATAGGGGGCTTGGTGATGCGTTTTTTTGGAGATTATCATATTCACACCCGGCGCAGTGACGGGCGCCAAAATGAAGAACAGGTTATAACCGCAGCTTTGGAACAGGGGTTGAAGGAAATAGCCCTTACTGACCATGGGCCCTTAGCCGCCGGTATCGGAGTTAAAAATCCCGAGGTGTACCTGGAACTGAAGGAGCGGGTTGAAAATTTGCATCCTCTTTACCCTGACCTGACTATTCTGGTGGGAGCGGAGGCAAATATCCGCGATCTGGATGGAACCCTGGATATACCACCTGAGGTACTCAGCCAACTGGACATTGTTATAGCCGGACTTCACCCGTACACTCTGCCCACTTCGGTGCAGGATGGTATGGGTATTTTTGTGCAGAATTCCTTGCGTCATCTCGGCAAAGCCCAGCGTGAGAAAGCGATCAATGCCAACACCAAAGCTACCATTGAAGCTATATATAACCATCCCCAACTGGACATTCTTTCCCACCCCGGACTGTTCTTCAGCGTTGATATGGAAGAGGTAGCCCGGGCTTGTGTAAAAGAGGGGGTTTTGTTTGAAATCAATTGTGGCCATGAGCACCCGGATGTTTCTGATATAATAATAGCAGAGAGGGAAGGCGTTAGTTTTATTGTTAACAGTGACGCCCATTTTACTGATACCGTAGGCGACCTGCGCTACGGCAGTGAAATAATTGCCCAGTTGGAAATAGACAGCGAGCGCATCGCCAACGCTTTGGATGGGGGAGGACATACCCGGTGGGCCAAGAAACACAACGCATTCACATTTTGATAATTACCGGTCTATCCGGTGCAGGTAAATCCCAGGCCGTCAACTGCCTGGAAGATATGGGCTACTACTGTGTGGATAATTTACCCCCCGCTCTACTGAATAAAATTGTAGAACTCAGTCTGCAGTCAGAAGGGAAAATCGACAAGGTAGCCCTGGTAATTGATGTGCGGGGAGGAGAATTCTTTAATGATCTCTCCCAGGCCTTGCAGGAACTGAAGGAAGCACACATACCTTTTGAGATTCTATTTCTGGAGGCCTCCAACGAGGTTCTGGTGCGCCGCTTTAAGGAGTCCCGGCGTCGTCACCCTTTGGCAGGCAACCGCAGTTTGCTGGAAGCCATTCAACTGGAAAGGGACATGTTGGAGGAACTGCGCGGGCAGGCTAATGTTGTAGTTGACACTTCCACCCTTGATCCCCGGGAGTTAAAGGAGAAATTACAGAATCAATTCAGCCAGTATCAGACCCATCCTTTTACGGTGAATCTGGTGTCATTCGGCTATAAAGCCGGTATTCCCATGGATTCGGATTTGGTTATTGATGTTCGCTTTTTGGCCAACCCATATTATGACCCGGTCATGCGGACCATGACCGGTGCGGACCAACAGGTAATCGATTTTGTTCTGGATTCACCAGTCACCAAATCTTTTACCCGCAGGTTTCTCAACCTTTTGAAATTCTTAATTCCCTACTATATCAAAGAGGGGAAAACTAATTTAACGGTGGCAATCGGCTGCACGGGAGGCCAGCACCGCTCCGTGGTTTTAGGAGATTATATTGGCCAGCAGCTGAAGAAATTGGGATACAATGTGCTGATACGGCATAGAGATATTGCAAAGTATAAGATGGAGGAATAAATGGCTTCTTTTCTGACAGAACCCAAGGTAGTTGTTATCGGAGGCGGTACCGGTCTGGCGGTGCTGCTTAAAGGTCTTAAAAAATATACCTCTCAGCTTACTGCGGTAGTTACTGTGACCGATGACGGGGGCAGCTCCGGCCGGCTGCGGGCCGAGTTGGGGGTACTCCCCCCGGGTGATATTCGCAACTGTCTGGTGGCTTTAGCTGAGACGGAAACTTTAATGGATAAGGTATTTCAACACCGGTTTTCTCAGGGGGATAGCTTGCAGGGACATAATTTGGGCAATTTGCTGCTGGTAGCTATGTCGGAAATAACCGGTGATTTTGTATCAGCTATTAAAGAAGTCAGCAAAGTACTGAAGGTACGAGGCAATGTGATACCTTCTACTCTGGAACATGTAGCGCTAGGTGCCGTGATGAAGGATGGGGTTACGGTTTTCGGGGAAACCTCCATCCGGGAATATGGCGAACCCATTGATAGGCTGTACCTGGTACCGGAATCCTGTGCCCCGGTGCCGGCCACCCTGGAGGCAATAATGGAGGCTGATGCCATTGTGGTAGGCCCGGGCAGCCTTTTTACCAGTATTATTCCTAATCTGCTGGTAAACGGGGTGGTAGAGGCTATTCGCCAATCACCGGCTCTGACCTTTTATGTCTGCAACATTATGACCGAGAATGGAGAAACTGATAATTACTCAGCCGCAGATCACATCTCAGTAATTATGAAGCATATAGGAGAGCAGGTCTTTGATTATGTGGTGGTGAACAATGGCTTCATTGACCAGGAGCGGTTGGACCGTTATCTGCAGGAATTGGCCGTACCGGTGTCACCCTCGGTATCTGAACTGCAGGAGCTGGGCATAGAGGTCATTGCGGAAGATCTGGTCAGTGATACTGAGGTAGCCTGGCACGACCCACATAAGCTGGCCAAAGTGATCTTCGATACTCTGTACCGGGGAAGACCATAATGGAGGAAGAACAGTATGAGTTTTGCCATGCAGGTACGCGATGAACTGGCCCGGTTAAATGCTGAGCGGTTCTGCTGCCGTAAGGCAGAACTGGCAGCATTGCTGGTGCTGAATGCCTCTTTGCAGGAAAATAATGGCCAGCAGATACTGGTGGCGGAATTTGAAAATGCGGCTACAGCGCGTAAAGCGTTTCTATTGATAAAAGAATTGTATGCTCTGCCGGTTTCAGTAAGCGCTGAAAAAAAGAAGCGTTTTAGGAAAACCAGAGTTTATCTGGTCAAAAGTAAACTGGATGAGTCCTGCCAAGCTATGCTGCGGGAACTAGGCCTAATCAATGCTCATGGACAGTTCAGGCCGGGAATAAGATGGAAACTGCTGAACCGCAATTGCTGCAGGAGGGCTTATCTTAGGGGAGCATTTTTAAGCCGGGGGTTTATCAGCCGGCCCGAAGGGAATTACCACTTGGAGATTGTGCTCCATGATCAAGCCATGGCCGGTGAAGTGCAAAAGCTCATGGCTCGTCTGAATCTGGAAGCCCGCCAGACAGAAAGAAAGACCAGCCAGGTTTTGTATATCAAAGATGCGGAAAGCATTGTTGATTTCTTGCGGACTGTGGGAGCCAGCAAAGCCTTGCTGGATTTCGAAAACGTTCGCATTTTGAAATCAATGCGTAACAATGTCAACCGGCAGGTGAATTTTGAAACAGCCAATTTAGTTAAAACTGTAGATGCGTCTATAAGACAAATCGAGGCAATTAAGCAAATCGTTGATTCCCATGGCTGGGAGGGCATTCCGCCC
This sequence comes from Bacillota bacterium, assembly GCA_029550685.1. Classification (GTDB taxonomy): domain Bacteria; phylum Bacillota; class Syntrophomonadia; order Syntrophomonadales; family Syntrophomonadaceae; genus DTU018. Next base: position 24,849 of record JAKPGY010000200.1, on the reverse strand, counting down.
GGACTTCGAACCCTGGCCCAATTAAGGCTGGAGTTTCCCGATTCGTCCCTGAAGGAATTAGGAGAAATGATGGCCCCGCCCCTTACTAAATCAGGAGTCGCCCACCGCATGCGCAAGATAGAAGATCTAGCTGACCAAATCATGCTGGGAGAATAGCAGCAGGACATCAACGGGGATTCAACGAATATTTTACTCTGATGAGAACTTGCTAAATGTAAGGGAGTACAAAATGAAGCTTACCCACGACATTTTCCTGGAACAACAGCAAAAGCTGCTCATGACGCCTGAACTCCGGCAGGCCATTGCTATTTTGCAAATGTCCACCCTGGAGCTGAGTGAGTATATACAAAAGGAACTGGAAGAAAACCCCTTCCTCGATGAACGGGAACCAGAAGAGGTACCTGAAAGGGAAAGGGAGGACCAGGAAGCTGAGGCGGAAGCCAATAGCACTTTGGAACAATGGATAGAATTTCACCATGACCGTGACTCAGCCTATATGCCCCAGGAAAAAGAAGAAGAAAAGTCCCTGGAAAACTTCATTACCAGCCGCCCCAGTTTGATAGATCACCTGGAATTCCAACTGCGCATGGTAACCAGGGACGAATTGGACCTGCGCATCGGAGAGTATTTGATCGGCAGCATCGATAACAACGGTTACCTGACTGTGGAACTCAGTGAGGTAGCCGAACAGATGGGAGTAACCGAATCCAGAGTCGAAGAAGTTCTGGAGATGATTCATACCTTTCATCCCTATGGGGTGGGGGCCCGCGATTTACCGGAATGCCTTTTGATTCAGCTTCATCATTATGGGAAGGACGATCCAGTAATAACTACCATAGTAAAGAACCACCTGGAGGATATTGGCCGGGGCAGGCTTAATCGCATAGCCCAGGCTGTGAACCTTTCAATCCAGCAGGTGCAAGAGATATGCGACTTAATTCGCACTTTAGATCCTAAACCCGGTTTACAGTACAGCAACAGCGACCAGATTAAATATATTATCCCTGATATTTTTGTGGAAAAGGTAGATGGCGAATATGTAGTAATAGTAAACGACTTTCAATTTCCTCGCCTGACCGTCAACCGGCTTTATGAGAAAATCATGCGCCAAACCGAATCGACCTTTACCCCGGAGACCCGCAAGTATTTGGAGGAAAAAATAGGATCAGCTATGTGGCTGATTCGCAGTATCGAGCAGCGGCGCATGACTCTATACAAGGTGGCCCGCTGCATAGTGGATATTCAAAAAGACTTTCTTGATAACGGGGTAGCCTGCTTAAAACCTCTAACCTTGCGTGAGGTGGCCGATATTGTAGAAGTGCATGAGTCAACAGTAAGCCGAGCCACTACCAACAAGTATATCCAGACTCCGCAAGGCTTGTTTGAGTTAAAATACTTCTTCAGTACCGGGGTCCAATGTACACGGAGCGAGGAAAAAGTCTCCGCCCGCAGCATAAAAAAGAGGATAGAAGAGTTGGTAGCCCAGGAAGATCCCACCCGTCCTTTGAGCGACGAAGCAATCGCCCAGACTCTGCAAGAGCAGGGCATCTGCATTTCCCGCCGTACCGTGGCCAAATACCGCAGCGAACTAGGTATTGCCTGCACCATGGCCCGCCGCCGCTATTAAGAGTTGACAGCCTTTAAATTTTATGGAAATGTGCATCAAATATTGGTATTTGTGCTATAATAAATACACAGTCAAGCGAATTTTGGCTCTAGTACAATTATAGTGGGACGAAATTGCCCCTAAGGAGCAATAGCGTCCCAAGGCGAGGTGTAGTTATGGATCATCTTTTTAGTTTGATGGAGCGTTTCGTTCCAGAAGCGCTAGAGATCATAACTATGCGCTACCAAATATTGCGTCTGGTGTTTTATCAGCAACCAATAGGCAGACGTCAGATCAGCAAAGCCCTTAATTATCCAGAGCGAACGGTGCGCGGAGAAGTCGAGGTCTTGCGTTCGAAAGGTGCTTTATACACTACGGCGGCCGGGATTTTTCTTACCCCTTCCGGTAAATCCTTACTCCAGGAGATAGACCAATACATCCCTTTCCTATATCAAACCCAAACATTAGCTTACGAAATTAAACAAATGTTTAATCTGCAGGAAGTAATAGTTGTCCCCGGAGATTCTTACCAAAATCACTTGGTCAAGAAAGATATAGGAATCGCTGCGGCGCGCTTTCTGCAGCGTATTTTAAAGCCGGGCTGCATTCTGGCGGTTACCGGCGGAACCACCCTGGCGGAAATGGCCGCTGCCATGGAGCAAGGACCGGGCATGGAAAATATTTTGGTGGTGCCGGCCCGGGGCGGATTGGGGGAAGACATGGAACAACAAGCCGGTACGATTGCCGCTCGTATTGCCAAGAGCCTGGGAGGCCAGTACCGTCTTCTGCATATCCCGGATAGTTTGGAGGAAAACACAGCGGAAGTTCTGCGGCAGGATAGTCATGTCAACGAAATTATTCAAACAATTAAATCCAGTGATATTTTAGTGCATGGCATCGGTTCAGCTTTGGAAATGGCCAGCCGCCGTAACTTTACGGCCAGTGAGCTGAAGCAGCTCCATGATCGTGGGGCGGTAGGAGAAGCCATGCGATATTATTTTGATAAAGCGGGCAAAATAGTTTTTGAAGTTGCCGGTATTGGTTTGGAACGGACTGATCTGGACAAAATACCTGAGATCATAGCGGTAGCCGGCGGGAGTCATAAGGGTGATGCCATCCGGGCGGTACTTAATGGCTGTCGTACCACCGCTTTAATTACTGATGAAGGTGCTGCACTTAAAATTTTGCATAATAACAACGGTAATAAGAAAGGGTGATGATGGTGGCGGTCAAGATAGCTATTAACGGGTTTGGCCGTATAGGAAGACTGGTAGGGCGTATAGCCATGCAGCGTGATGATGTAGAAATCGCAGCTATTAATGATCTGGGCAGTATTACAGCTAGTGCGCACCTTTTCAAGTACGATTCTCTGCATGGTCAGTATAACGGAACAGTTGAGGAAGATGGGAAAAACTTAATTATTGATGGGCATTCTATTCCTTATCTATCGGAAAAAGATCCCGAAAACCTGCCCTGGGAACAATTGGGGGTCCAAATAGTTGTGGAGGGAACCGGAAAGTTTCGCTCCCAGGACAAAGCCGGTAAACATATCAAGGCCGGAGCGAAGAAGGTCATTATCACTGCGCCTGGCAAAGATGTAGAGTTAACTTTGGTGATGGGAGTCAACCATCAAAAGTACCGGCCCGAATACCAGGTTATATCTATGGCGTCCTGTACCACCAATTGCCTGGCTCCAGTGGCGAAAGTACTCATGGAGGAATTTGGCATTGTCAAAGGGTTTATGAATACGGTTCATTCTTACACCAATGACCAGCGTATTCTCGATTTGGAACACAGTGATTTACGCAGAGCCCGGGCCGCAGCCCAGTCTATGATTCCTACCACTACCGGTGCCGCCAGTGCTTTAGGGTTGGTGATACCGGAACTGGACGGGAAACTGGATGGCCTGGCAGTACGGGTCCCTACGCCCACCGTATCCCTGTTGGATCTGACAGTGGAACTGGAAAAACCGGCTTCCCGTGAACAAATCAATGCAGCATTCCTCGCAGCCAGCAAAGGCAATCTTAAGGGGATTCTCCATTACACCGAAGTACCGCTGGTTTCCAGTGACTACCGGGGAACAGAGTATTCGGCTATTGTAGATGGTCTTCTGACAATGACTATAGGCGACCGGATGGCGAAAATAATTGCCTGGTACGATAATGAATGGGCTTATTCCACTCGAGTGGTTGATACAGTCTCCTTTATTGCCAGCCAGGGATTATAACAAATTAAGATAGGGGTGCTTGAGTTTTGCAAACCATAAAAGACGTACAGCTCCAGGGTAAGACGGTTTTGCTAAGAGTTGACTTCAATGTGCCTATGAATAAGGACGGAACCATTATTGATGACGGCAAGATAAGAGCCGCCCTGCCTACCATAGAATATATAATGGGCCAGGGAGCTAAATTGATTGCCATGAGCCATTTAGGCCGGCCCAAGGGACAACCAGATCCGAAGTACAGCCTGAAACCAGTGGCAAATCACCTGCAAAGCCTGGTGAATAATAAAGTAATCATGGCAAATGACAGTGTTGGCCCGGCGGTAAAGGAAGCGGTTAATCAGCTCCAGCCGGGAGAAATATTACTGCTGGAAAACTTGCGCTTCCATGCGGAAGAGGAGAAAAATGATGCCCAATATGCCCGGCAGCTGGCTGATTTGGCTGATGTATATGTTAACGATGCTTTTGGTACAGCTCACCGGGCTCATGCTTCTACTGCCGGAGTGGCTGACTACCTGCCGGCTTATGCAGGCTTTTTGATGGAACAGGAAGTTAAAATGCTGCGGCAGGTGCTGGATCATCCAGAACCGCCTCGCATGGCTATCCTGGGAGGAGCCAAGGTAGCTGACAAACTGGGACTCATCGGCAATTTAATTAATAAAATGGATATACTGCTGATCGGCGGCGGGATGGCTAACACTTTTCTGAAAGCCCAGGGCTATGAAATAGGGAAATCTATATGCGAGACTGATCTGGTGGACAAAGCCAGCCAACTCCTGCAAACCGCCCAGGAACGTGGAGTTAGCATTCTACTGCCCAATGATGTGGTAGTGACTGATGCCATATCCGCTGATGCGGTAGCGGAAACGTATCCGGTTGACCGGGTTCCCGCCGATAAAATGATAGTTGATGCGGGGCCTGAAACTATTGCCCGGTTCACAGAGGCTATTGAGAAAGCTCACACTATAGTCTGGAATGGCCCCTTAGGAGTTTATGAACACGAACAGTTTGCCCGGGGAACCTGGGAAGTAGCTCGAGCTATAGCCCGTTCCCAGGCGGTGAGTGTCATCGGCGGCGGGGACTCAGCTGCAGCCGTACAGAATCTAGGGTTGGAAAAGGATATCACCCATATTTCTACTGGTGGAGGAGCGACCCTGGAGTTTTTGGAAGGACGTATTTTACCAGGGGTAGCAGTAGTAGAAGGGGCCAAAGTACTTCATTAGGACAGTGAGGTTAAAAGTTAAATGCGCAACAAATTGGCTATTGCTAACTGGAAAATGAATAAAAGCCGGGCGGAGGCCAAGGAGTTCTGTGAGCAGCTCCGTCAGGCAGCACCGGAATTAACCGGGGTGGAAACGGTGGTGTGCCCTCCTTTTACCTCTTTGTACCTGGTGGCAGAACAGCTTGAAAATACTGGAGTTCACTGGGGAGGGCAGAACTGCTTTTGGGAAGAACAGGGAGCCTATACCGGTGAAGTATCGCCTCTAATGCTGCGCGACTTGAGGTGCAGGTATGTTATCCTTGGGCATTCCGAGCGGCGCCAAATCCTGGGGGAAACCGACGCCATGATAAACCGTAAGTTGGCAGCGGCTATAGGAGCCGGACTTATTCCTATATTGTGTGTAGGGGAAACTCTGCAGGAGAGAGAAAACCACCGGGCCCGGGAAGTGGTGAAAGAACAACTGGATCAGGATCTGCGCAACCTGGCACCACCGACTGCCGGACTAGTCATAGCCTATGAACCAGTTTGGGCAATTGGTACCGGGGTTAATGCTTCCAGCGACGATGCTCAGGAAATGATAAGTTTTATTCGAGAACGGCTGGCCCAATCCCTGGGGCCCGAATCTGCTGCTGTGACTCCTATTTTATACGGAGGCAGTGTTAACAGTAACAACATAGCCGAAATAATGGCGGAAAAAGACATTGACGGGGCTTTAATCGGAGGTGCCAGCCTTCAGGTAAGCTCGTTCGTCACCATTGCGAGGTTAATTGCCAATGCCTAAAAAACCTATGGTATTAATAGTACTAGATGGATGGGGAGTACGTCCCCCGGCACCCGATAATGCTATAAGCTGCTGCAATCCCTTTTTCTATAATCAGCTATGCAGCGAGTATCCTTATACTGAACTGGTCTGTTCCGGATTGGATGTAGGTCTTCCTAAAGGACTAATGGGAAATTCGGAAGTTGGACACTTGAATATAGGCTCAGGGCGCATCGTCTTTCAAGAAATCACCCGGATCAGCAATGCTATTGAGGATGGATCCTTTTTTACTAATCCTGAACTGGTTGCCGCCGTGCAAAATGTTCAGCAGAATAACAGTGCCATGCATCTCATGGGGCTCTTATCCGATGGCGGGGTACACAGCCACATGAACCATATAGAAGCTCTTTTGGAGCTATGCCGCCGTCATAACCTGCAGCGAGTATACATTCATGCTTACCTGGATGGGCGGGATGTGGCCCCGCGCAGTGCTCTGCAGTACATTCAGCAATTACAGGCAACCATGGATCGATTGCAGGTCGGAGAGTTTGCCACCATATCAGGGCGCTTTTACGGCATGGATCGGGATAAACGCTGGGAGCGGGTGCAGGCCAGTTACGATGCCATGGTACTGGGAGAGGGCAACAATGCACCTAATGCTCTGGCAGCTGTAGAAAGTAGTTACGAGAACCGTATTACCGATGAATTTGTGGAACCGGTGGTCATAGTTGATGAGCAAGGCCGTCCCCGGGGAACCATACAAGACGGGGACAGCATGATATTTTTTAATTTCCGGGCTGATCGAGCCCGCCAGATAACCCGAGCCTTGGTAGATGAAAACTTTGCAGGCTTTAAGCGCAGCAAATGGCCGCGGATACATTATGTCTGTATGACCCAGTATGATGCAGATTTGAATGTTCCGGTAGCCTTTCCGCCCCAGAACTTAAACAATACTTTAGGGGAGGTACTGGCGCAAAACGGTCTCAAGCAGCTGCGGATTGCGGAAACGGAGAAATACGCCCATGTTACTTTCTTTTTCAACGGCGGAGTGGAAGAACCAAATCCTGGTGAGGACCGCATTCTCATTCCTTCTCCAAAAGTGGCAACTTATAATTTGCAGCCAGCCATGAGTGCGGTAGAGGTAACTGATCGGGTTATCGAGGAAATTGGGCGGGATTATTATGATGTAGTTATTATGAATTATGCTAATCCGGATATGGTTGGACACACCGGTGTGCTGGAGGCAGCTGTTGAAGCCTGCAGCGTAGTGGACCATTGCTTGCAGCGGGTAGTAAAAGCGGTGCTGGTGCGACAGGGCTGTGCACTGGTGACAGCAGATCACGGCAATTGTGAAATGATGGTCTGCCCGAACACCGGTGTTCCGCTGACATCCCACACCACTGACCTGGTACCTTTTATCCTGGTATCGGATCAGCATCGCAGCTGCCAGCTCCGAAAAGAGGGTTCCCTGCGCGATATAGCTCCCACCATGCTTGATCTATTGGGAATTTCTATACCGGAGGAAATGACCGGCCGCTCGTTGATAGTATAGAAGATGCCTATTTCAATACAAAAAACTGATGCTAAGGTGAAGGGAGTAGAAAAGATGAGTTCTATTATCGATGTATTTGCCCGTGAGGTACTGGATTCCCGGGGCAATCCAACCGTGGAAGTAGAGGTGGTATTAGAAGACGGTACCATGGGACGGGCTATAGTACCTTCCGGAGCTTCCACTGGAGCCCACGAGGCTGTGGAACTGCGTGATGGAGACAAGGGAAGGTATTTAGGCAAAGGGGTACAAAAAGCAGTTGAAAACGTTAACACCATAATTGCTCCTGAAATAATCGGTTGGGATGTCACCCGGCAAATAGAAATTGATCAGCTGATGATCGAATTGGACGGGACTGCCAATAAGGGCAAATTAGGTGCTAACGCTATTCTGGGAGTATCTTTGGCAGTAGCCCGGGCTGCGGCCAACTACTTGGATCTGCCTCTTTACCAGTATATAGGCGGGGTAAATGCCCGGGATCTGCCGGTACCTATGATGAATATACTCAACGGAGGCAAGCACGCTGATAATAATGTAGATATTCAAGAATTCATGATTGTTCCGGTAGGAGCCGGCAGTGTAACCGAGGCCATTCGCATGGGTGTGGAAGTATATCACAGTCTTAAGAAAGTGCTGAACCAGAAAGGCTTAGCCACCGCAGTAGGAGATGAAGGCGGATTTGCTCCTAACCTGCCTTCCAATGAAGCGGCCTTGGATGTTATTATGGAAGCTATCCAGACGGCAGGCTATGTACCCGGCCAAGACATTTACCTAGCTTTGGATGTAGCCGCTACTGAATTATACAAGGATGGATATTACCACCTGGAAAGCAGCGGGCAGAAACTAACCTCCGCAGAAATGGTAGATTTTTATACCCGCCTGGCGGATACCTATCCCTTAATATCCCTGGAAGACGGTTTAGCCGAAGATGATTGGGAAGGATGGAAACTGCTCACCGACAAGTTAGGACACAAGATTCAGCTGGTAGGTGATGACCTGTTTGTCACCAATCCAGATAGACTTAGACAGGGCATTGAGATGGGAGTGTGCAACAGTGTTTTGGTTAAAGTAAACCAAATCGGTACCCTCACTGAAACCCTGCAAACCATACAAATGGCTAAAGAAGCCGGCTATACCTGTGTTATCTCCCACCGTTCCGGGGAAACTGAGGATTCCACCATTGCCGATATTGCTGTAGCTACTAATGCCGGCCAGATTAAAACCGGAGCGCCAGCGCGTACCGATCGGGTAGCTAAGTATAATCAACTCATGCGTATTGAGGAAGAATTGGATGATATGTCCCGCTACCGCGGTTTGAAAGCCTTTTATAACCTGTACTAGCTAGCTTTCTTGTCTTTTCGCAACTTCCTATGCTAAAATATAGGATGGCCTTTAAGGAATGTGGTGGAACGGAGGTGAACGACGTGCTCAAAACCGTAGTACTAATCATACAAATACTTTGCTCACTCGGCTTAATTGCTACAGTACTTCTCCAGTCAGGAAAGAGCGCAGGTTTGTCAGGCAGTATTGCTGGCGGCAGTGAGGCTATTTTTGGTAAGAAGAAGGGTCTGGATGATTTCTTCTCTAAGTTGACTGCTTATATAGCAGTGGTATTTCTAATCACTACTCTGCTGCTGTCCCTGCTGTAGTTTGCCGAGGCAAAGTTTTTTGGGGTGGGATTGTTGATTAGACGTACTAAGGTAAGGAGTTGATTGAGATCATGGAAAATATTGTAATGTTTGCCCCCGCCGGTGGCGCTCTAGCCCTGCTGTTTGCCCTATATTTATCAAGCAAGATAAGCAAGGCAGAACCCGGCACTGAGAGAATGCAGGAAATTGCCGGACATATCCACGAGGGCGCTATGGCTTTCCTAGGCAGGCAATATAGAGCCATAGCTGTTTTTGTCATAGCTGTATTTCTTATTTTGGGGATATTTCTGCCTGCCGAAAGTGGCCCTTGGCAAACGGCTATCTGTTTTCTGGTAGGAGGTACCTGTTCCGCATTGGCTGGATACATAGGCATGACAGTAGCCACCAAAGCCAATGTCCGTACAGCCAATGCCGCTCGCCATTCGCAGAATGCGGCTCTGGGCGTTGCCTTTTCCGGTGGTGCTGTAATGGGTATGACTGTCTCCGGATTAGGGTTATTAGGTTTGGGTGTTCTGTATCTGATATTTAGAGATCCCAGTATAGTTAATGGATTTGCACTGGGAGGAAGTTCAATTGCCCTATTTGGTCGTGTAGGCGGCGGCATATATACCAAAGCAGCCGACGTTGGCGCTGACCTGGTGGGTAAAGTAGAAGCCGGCATACCGGAAGATGATCCCCGTAACCCGGCTACCATTGCTGACAACGTGGGCGATAATGTAGGCGACGTAGCCGGTATGGGTGCTGACTTGTTTGAATCTTATGTGGGATCTATTATTGCCGCTATGACCTTGGGAGTAGTTATGGTGAACCAAGGTCTGGGCTTGGGCCCGGTGCTTCTGCCTATGATTATTGCTGCAGGTGGAATCGTAGCTTCTATTATTGGGACCTTCTTTGTACGTACCGATGAGAAATCCAATCCCTTAAAAGCGCTGAATGCCGGAACCATTAGTTCCGCTATTATATTGGTTATTGCCGCCTATTTTGCAGTCCGTTACATCCTGCCGGCAGAAATGTTCAGTGTATTCTGGGCTTTGGTAGCTGGACTGATTGCGGGAACGGTAATAGGTTTTGTTACCCAATACTACACTGCAGCCGAGTTCAAACCGGTGCAGGGAATTGCCAAAGCGGCTCAGACCGGACCAGCCACGGTTATAATCTCTGGTCTGGGCGTAGGAATGCTTTCCACTGCCATTCCCATATTGATCATTTGTGCAGCCATTTTGGTTGCTTATCTGACTGGCGGTATCTATGGTATTGCTTTATCAGCTGTGGGTATGCTGGCTACCACCGGCATGGTTGTGGCAGTTGATGCTTATGGGCCTATTGCTGATAATGCAGGCGGTATTGCGGAAATGTCTGAGCTGCCTCATGAGGTCCGCGAGACTACTGATAAACTGGACTCGGTTGGAAATACCACTGCGGCTATTGGTAAAGGATTTGCCATCGGTTCTGCAGCACTTACCGCTCTGGCCCTGCTGACCGCCTTTACTCAGGTAGCGGGAATTGAATCAGTGAATGTTTTGGATCCCTACGTAATGATTGGATTATTAATCGGCGCCATGTTGCCCTTCCTGTTCTGTGCTCTGACTATGGGAGCAGTAGGAAGAGCGGCTGGTGAGATGGTTGAAGAAGTGCGCCGCCAGTTCCGGGAGATTCCTGGATTGATGGAAGGCAAAGCCAAAGCTGACTACGCCAACTGTGTTGATATTAGTACCCGTTCCGCTATTAAAGAAATGATCGTTCCCGGTTTGATGGCAGTAGTTGTCCCGGTAGCGGTTGGCCTCTTGCTTGATGCGGACGCTCTGGCTGGTATGCTGGCCGGATCAATCGTGTCAGGTGTCTGCCTGGCTGTTCTATTGGCCAATGCCGGCGGTGCCTGGGACAATGCCAAAAAGTATATAGAAGAAGGCAACTATGGCGGCAAGGGTAGTGAAGCCCATGCGGCAGGTGTGGTTGGCGATACCGTAGGCGATCCCTGTAAGGATACGGCCGGCCCTTCTCTAAATATTCTGCTCAAGTTAATGTCCATTGTATCTTTGGTTTTTGTAGCCCCGCTTTTGCTGTAATAAACCTATAGTAACTATTGAGCAGGAGGGAATTCCACCCTCCTGCTTTTCCTTTTAAGGGGATAATGACGAAAGTTCTGCTATATGATATGCTTAGCCAAAGCATATAACACCGGGGTGGTAAAAATTGATTTACATACACCCGCAGGCGGAGCCCTTTTACATAGCAGGAGGTTCTTCAAAAAAGGCGGTATTATTGATTCATGGTTTTACCGCCTCACCCTCGGAGATGTATCCCCTGGCAGAAACATTAAGGGAGAAGCTGGATTGTACAGTCAGCGGGATCTTGTTGCCTGGACATGGTTCGCATCCTCGTTTTCTGAATCGGACCACCTGGAAAGAGTGGTTCAATGCTGTGCAAGGTGAGCTGGAATATTTATTGGGCCACTATGAACAGGTATACGCGGTGGGGCTGTCCATGGGAGGGCTTTTGGCAATCTATGCAGGTCTTTGCATGCACCATTTATGTGGTGTAGTCAGTATAAATGCGCCCATTATCAATCGATTTCAGATAACCAATCTGGCACCGGTATTGCAGTGGGTATGTCCCTATTTCCCCAAGCCAAAGCGCCAGAAGCCTTATTTACAGGGTAAGAAACGCTTTGCTTATGATGTTTATCCCCTGAAGGCTTTAAGCAGTATGCTGGAATTGCGACAGTTGATTAAAAAGGAGATATCAAAGCTGAATGTACCTACACTATTGATACAATCACAGCAGGATGAAACTGTGGCTTCTCGCAGTTTGGAGTGGCTGTCTGAACGGATCACCCAGGCACCACTGGCTGTTATGCGGTTAGAAAAATCCGGACACATCGCTACTATGGGACCGGAGCAGGAACTCCTGGCCAGTAGAATAGCGCAATTTATAAATTCTTAACAGTGAATATCGGGAGGTAATAACATGAATCGCGAACAGGCCCTGGAATTGTTAAAACAGCATTTAAACAATGAAAATCATATCAATCATTCTCTGGCTGTTGAAGCTATCATGCGGGGATTAGCAGAAAGACTGGGAGAAGATGTGGAAAAGTATGGACTGGCGGGACTGCTGCATGACATCGATTATGATATCACCGGAGAAGACCCCCACCGCCATTCCCTGGTAGGAGCCGAAATTCTGCAAGAGCAGGGACTCCCGGAAGATATAGTCTACGCGGTTAAAGCCCATAATGAAATACATGGTTTGCCGCGCCAATCCCTGCTGGATAAAACCCTCTGGGCGGCAGACCCGGTGAGCGGGTTCATTATTGCAGCAGCCCTGGTCCGTCCAGACAAAGATTTAAAGGAAGTGCAGCTTAAGTCTTTGAAAAAGCGTTTCAAGGAAAAAGCCTTTGCCCGCGGAGCCAGCCGGGAACAGATGGCCAGCTGCAGCGAGCTGGGTTTGGAGTTGGACGAGTTTTTGACTATTGCTCTGGATAGTATGAAAAAAATTGCGGCTGAGCTGGGATTGGACGGCTAAACTACCTGCCAAGCGGGACATACTTATAGTAATGATATGCTGACTATGGAGGAAATAGATGGTAACGAAGGAAGACATCCTTAACTATATGCGCCAGGAAAGCTACCGCCCCTTATCCTATCAGGAGCTGCGTGATATTTGGGAAATCGATCCTGAGGAGGAAAGCCGGTTTATTAAGGTCCTGGGCAAGCTGGAAAAAGGGGGCGAGATAATAAAAACTCGCAAGAACAAGTATGGTTTGCCCCACATGATGAACTCTGTACGGGGAGTTATCCGCCTCAATCAGAGGGGCTATGGCATACTAATGCCTGATGATCCCCTCCAGCCCGAGATATTTGTATATGGCAAAAATCTTAACGGAGCCATGCACGAGGATAAGGTTCTGGTGCGCATCATGGAACGGGCTATAGCCGACCAGCGAGCGGAAGGGGAGGTAATCCGGGTAATCAGCCGGGCTCGCCATGAGCTGGTAGGTACCTATGAGCGCGGCAAGAATGCAGCTCAGGTCATTCCCGATGACCCCCGCCAGCTGTATACGGTTTATGTCAAACCCCCCAAGAAACTTAAAGTTAAAAGCGGTGATAAGGTTTTGGTTAACATTACTTCCTGGCCGGACAAGTACAAAGGACCGGAAGGAAAGATTGTCGAAGTGCTGGGTTCCAAAGGAGAACCGGGGCTGGATGTGCAGGTAATTATCAAAAAACACGGTCTGCGCGACTTTTTCCCTCCCGGCGTTCTGGAAGAAGCCCAGCAGGTGGCAATCCCTCCCAGCCCGGAAGAAATAGCCCGCCGCCGCGATCTGCGAGGCTTACGCATGGTTACGATAGATGGTGAAGATGCCAAAGATCTAGATGACGCAGTTTCTGTGGAAAGACTGCCGAATGGGTACCGCCTGGGAGTTCACATTGCCGATGTTTCCCACTATGTAAAAGAAGACAGCCGTTTGGACAAAGAAGCTTTTACCCGGGGAACCAGTGTTTACCTGGTAGATAAGGTACTGCCCATGCTGCCTCAAGAGCTGTCCAATGGGATCTGCAGTCTCAATGCCCGGGAAGATCGCCTGGCTATGACCTGTATGATGGACATTGACCCCCAGGGTAAGGTTATGAGTTACGATATATTTAAATCGATCATCAATGTAAATGAACGTATGACCTATACCAATGTAAATAAAATACTGGTGGATAACGATCCCGAACAGATAAGCCGCTACCAGGATCTGGTGGACGATTTTCGCCTGATGAAGGAACTGGCTGATATCCTGCGCCAGGATCGCATAGGGCGAGGCGCTCTGGATTTTGATTTCCCTGAAACCAAGGTTATCGTGGATGAAAATGGAGTTCCTGTTGACATCCAAGCTCGGATACAGGGTGTTGCGGAAATGATTATCGAGGATTTCATGATCAAAGCCAACGAAGTAGTCGCGGAACACCTGTACTGGCAGGAAATGCCGTCCCTGTACCGGGTTCACGAAAAACCGGATGAGGAAGCCCTGGTCAAACTTAATCAAGTTTTGGGAGTATTTGGCCTAAAAATAAGGGAAAATAAGTTAGAACCGCGCACTTTCCAGAAGATACTTCATCAGGTGCGCGGCAAACCCGAAGAACAGCTTATATCTATGATTATGCTGCGCTCCATGAAGCATGCCCGTTATGCCCCTCAGGCCCTGGGACACTTTGGCCTGGCCTCCAAGTATTACAGCCATTTTACCAGCCCCATTCGTCGCTATCCTGACCTGATAGTGCACCGGGTATTGAGTGCCATTTTGGATGGGAGCATGACCTCCCGCCGTCGTATGAGCCTGGAGCGAAAAATGTCAGGCATCGGTGAACAGGCCTCCCTGATGGAAATTAAAGCTGAAGAAGCGGAACGGGAACTGGTGGATATCAAGAAAGCCCAGTACATGAAACAGTTTGTCGGCAATGAGTTCGATGCCCGCATAGCTTCCATACAGTCCTTTGGCTTTTTTGTAGCTTTGGACAACACCGTGGAAGGGCTGGTGCATATTTCCAGCATTGCCGATGACTATTATGAGTTTAACGAGCGCAACTATACTTTGGTAGGTACCCACACCGGCCGCAAATTTGCTATCGGGGATAAGGTGCGAGTACAGTTGGTACGGGTCAGTGTGGAAGAGGCTAAAATTGATTTCGAATTGGTTGATTGAGAACAAGATATAACAAATCCTAATATATACTATAACACTATGTTATATTAGGCTAATAACTAGAGGTATTCTGCTAAAGGTGTCGAACTACGAACAAACAAACTAATAATAATACAACAGTTTTCGAGTTTTTTAACCTACGGCGTATAGCTAGGGTTTTAAAACCGGTAGGGTGTAGCTGGAAACGGCCATGCCTCCCAGTGCGGAAAGAAAACTGATCACGATTTTCTTGTATGTTCGTTGCACACCAAAAGTCAGTTGCTTATCCGCGACTGACTTTTTTATTTGGTTAGGGGAGGAAAGATGGGGAGAAACAGGCGTTTTATCAGTATTTGTCTTTCGTTTCTGCTGGCGTTGGGTCTCATTCTAAGCGGAACTCACCTGGTTCAAGCCGGCGATGGTGATGGGTCAGGAGGAGGCCAGGGGCAGCCATTGGAGATAGTTGATGTATTTCCGGCCAATGGAGCCGTTGGAGTAGATATCAACCTGGAGCAAATCAAGGTTACCTTAAGTAAAAATATTGCTTATCTGACAGTTCGGGAAAACAATCGAGGCTGTTTTTCCTTGTGGGCAGAGCAGGAACCAGTGCCGGTAGATATCATTATAGCTGATGATCAGATCGAACGGGACAAGCGAAATGAGGTGGTCATCAAACCACAACAGCAGCTCCGGCCTGGAACTGTTTATTCATTAAAAATAGCTCCGCAGCTAGAATCCAAAAGTGGAGTGACCTTGGGCCAAGAAATCATATTAACCTTTACAACGGCAGGCAGCCGCGGAGAGCAGATCCCTGACCCATTGGATGAGAAAAGTACCAACCCAGCAGCGGCTGAGTCAGAGGTACTAGCAAGCGAGGAAGCTGTTAAAGACGTAAATGAAGATAAGGAAAATAAGGAAGTTAAGGAAGAGGCTCCTCCTGCGGTAAACCCCCCGGATATGCTTCGAGAAGGTACTGATTCCAGCTCATCCCAGCAGAATGAAGCTAGCCCACAACCGGCTGATATTGAAGATAACGGAGCGGATGCTGAAAAGAGCAGCAGTTGGACAGTTCCACTGGCCATAGCCGGCATCATAGCGGCGGTTGCGATATTGGCCTGGTGGACTTACCGGCGCTGGAAGAAACATTAAACAGGTGACTGCACCGGTCAGGAGAAGATTAACTTGAGATCTGGGAAAAAGCTTTGGCTGTATCTGCTCTTTGTACTAATGCCGTTGTTAATCATGTTGTTATCTCTTTTGGTGGGACGATATCCGGTAAGTATCGCCAAGGTTGTAGAGGTGCTCTGGTACCGGATGACTTTCCAGCCCTGCCAGGCAGCCGATATATACCAGACGGTAGTTTGGGATATACGATTGCCCCGTGTCATTCTCGGAGCTATGGTAGGAGGATGTCTAGCTATCAGCGGAGCCGCATTTCAAGGATTGTTCCGTAATCCTTTGGTTAGTTCGGGTATTCTGGGAGTTACTTCAGGAGCTGGATTTGGTGCAGCCCTGGCCATTGTTCTGTTCAACCAGATATCAGCCACCTATACCTTTGCTTTTGGGTTCGGAATTCTGGCTGTGATGTTAAGCTACATGATCGGCAAGGTTTATAGTACCACCCCCACCATTATGCTGGTACTGGGTGGAGTGATTGTTTCTTCGGTATTTTCAGCTCTTATATCCCTGGTCAAGTACCTGGCTGACCCTTTAGATGAATTGCCTGCCATAGTGTTCTGGCTGATGGGCAGCCTGGCCTCTGCTCGGTTCAGCGATATCATGGTAGCAGGGATTCCCATGTTGATTGGTACGGCTGGGCTGATAGCAGTTAGATGGAGGATAAATGTATTGTCCATGGGGGACCGGGAAGCTCATACACTAGGTATCAATACTGTTCTGAATAAAGGTATAGTTATAACCTGTGCCACTCTAGCCACCGCCGGGGCAGTATGTGTGAGCGGGATCATTGGTTGGGTAGGACTGGTCATCCCTCATATCGGCCGGATGCTGGTGGGTAATGATAATAAGATTCTTATTCCGGTAAGTTTTTCATTGGGAGCCTCGTTCTTAATAATTGTAGATGATTTAGCCCGCATGCTGACCGGTGCAGAGATCCCTCTGGGCATTCTTACAGCTCTGGTGGGAGGACCTTTCTTCGTATATTTGCTCAAGAAGACCAAAGGTGGTGGCTGGTAACCATGCAGCCCTTACTGGAAGTACGGGATATCAGTTTTCAGTATCCGGGATCTTTAATTTTGGACAAAGTAAAATTCGACCTGAATGCTGGGGAAGTAGTATGTTTGCTGGGGCCCAATGGCTGCGGCAAAACCACTTTGCTGGACTGTATTTTGGGCTGGTTAAAGCCCTGTGAAGGACAGGTTTTTGTTAATGGGCAGGAACTGACCAATATGCCAGCCCGGAAGATAGCCCGGTACCTGGCTTATGTACCCCAGATTCACGAAAAGACCTTTCCCTACCTGGTAAGGGATGTTGTCCTGATGGGAAGAGCTTCCTATTTAGGACCGTTTGAGCGTCCCAGTGATGAGGATAGAAAGATCGCCGATAGAGCTCTGGAAATGGTGGGTATCGCTCACCTTAAAAAACGTCCTTACACCCAGCTTAGCGGCGGCGAAGGGCAGTTAGTAATGGTGGCCCGTGCTCTGGCGCAGAATACTCCAGTGATAGTAATGGATGAGCCGACCGCACACCTGGATTGCAAGCATGAAATAATAGTTCTGGAAACCATAGCAGAGTTGATCAAAAAAACGCATCTATCTGTATTGATGGCGACCCATGTACCTAATCACTGCTATTACTTTGAGAACAAAGGTATCCCCATCCGTGCCGCATTGATCAAAAACCGGTCTATCATGGCAATGGGCCAGCCATCAGAAGTCCTGACCGAAGAGAACTTAGGCCGGCTATACAATATCCACACACGGGTTATAGATTGCAACATGGGAAATGGAGTTATTATCAAGCAGGTGGTCTCCATCGGTACACTGCCCACGATATCAGCAGGTCAAGGAGGATAAGCACATTGAATGGAATGTCCTGCCGGCAGAGGGCTACAAAACTAAAAACGATATATTATGTCTGGGTAATTATATTTTTGATGACCAGTGTGGTAGGGTGTGGCAATTATGCTGCTGTTAACTCCACACCTGCCAGCGGAGAGATACAGACCATAACCGACTGTTTTGGACGAACCGTGCAGGTTCCAGTAAATCCTCAGCGAATCGCCTGCCTGTGCCCGGAAGCCGGTCATGCATTGGCAATGTACGATAAAGGCGACGCCATCGTAGCCATTGTAAATGGTATGCGACGGGATAAGCTGCTGGTGGAAATGTATCCCCACATAACTAAGGTTCCCGTTCCCAAAAGCAGCGGGGTTATCAATATTGAAGAATTGGTTGCTGCCAATCCTGACCTGGTCCTTGTTAAAGCGGATGTAATTAACCATGATGGTGAAATGGAGAAACTGGCCAAAGCAGGTATTCCGGTAGTAGGCATACAGTTTAGTAATATGCAGGAGCAACTGGAGGCTATGCGGGTCATTGCTCAAGCAGTAGGTACCGAGGTTACCTGGCAAAAGTACCGGGAGTTTTATGAGAGTACTGTTGCTCTGGTACAGGATAGGGTAGCTGGCATACCTGATGGTGAAAGGATAAGGATCTATCATTCGGTAAACGAAGCCACCCGGACTGACCCAAAGGACTCCCTACCCGCAGACTGGACCCGGGCAGCCGGGGTTGTAAATGTCTCTATCAATGAGGATTTAAAATATGAGGATGGAGATTACTACGCCAGTCTAGAGCAGATTCTTCTCTGGGATCCTGACTATATACTGGTCAATGACCCGAATGTGGTGGGTTATATCATGGAGAACGAACAATGGGCACCTTTGCAGGCCGTTAAGAATGGCAACGTTCTGCCTATGCCCAATGGCCTCTCTCGCTGGGGACATTTTTCATCTCTGGAGACTCCCCTGGCCGTGTTGTGGACGGCTAAAACCGTTTATCCGGAGCGTTTTGAGGATATTGACATGAAAACAATTACCCGGGATTTCTATAAACAGTTTTTTAACTGGGACCTGGATGATGCCACCATCGACAACATACTAAGCAGCCGGGATATGCGAGGGGCTAAGAACCAGCCTAATGATTAGCTGATCATAGAAGCGCCGGTTAGAGGTGAAATTGATTTGAGAACCCTGATATGCATAGACGATACTGACAATATTGATATTAAACGAGGTACCGGTCAATTGGCCGCTTTGCTGGCAGAGGAGATCGCCAGTCAGGGTTGGGGAGAATGTGAACCCATTACCCGACATCAGCTTTTCGTTCATCCCGATGTGCCCTATACATCCCACAACAGTGCCATGTGCTTTGCGGTTGACACCAAGCCCGAGTACCTTGAGGATATCATCCGCTATGGAGGAGAGTTCCTGAGACGGGAAAGAGCTGCCGGCTCTGACCCGGGGCTTTGTGTAGCGGTACCCGAACAATTGACCAACCCCGGGTGGTTGATAGCCTATGGTTTCTCCGCCAAACAGCAGGTATTAAATAAGGAATATGCCTACAGTGTAGCTGCGGAATTGGGAGTTCACCTCTCAGAGCATGGCGGCACCGGCGATGGAGTAGTAGGGGCCCTGGCTGGTGCTGGTTTAAGGTTAAGCGGTAATGACGGGCGCTTTCGGGGCAAGCTTACCATTGCTATGCCGGGTCAGGCAGTAACCGTGGCTGACATCTGTGCCCAAACTTATATCACTAAAGTAAGGAGCAAAGCCGACGGGCGATTCTTGACCCCTAACGAACTGGTGGAATTAGGAGAAGCAGTCAAAGCAGTTCTCATTGACCGGGAAGCGGTCCTCCTGGTGGCCCCGCTGCCCACGCCGGGTGCTAGAGGGGCAGTATGGCGCACCTGCAGTAAAGAAGAACTTAAAGCTTACTGAGTGAAAGTTTCCGTAAAAGGCAGAACCTGTTTGGACTCCAGGAGATGCAGATAGTATTAACAGCACGGAAGGATCAGCGGGGGTGGTGGATTACCAACTAAACAACTAAAAATATTAAATTGTTTAAGAGTTCAAGGAGGGAAGTGAAAGATGATGTGGTGGAATAAAGAGAAAAGAGTATGGCTGGCAATAATGACAGCTATGGTAGTTATGCTGGCAACCCTGTTCAGCGTAATGCCTGCTTATGCAGAGGCCGCTGAATTAACCGTAACCGATATTACTGTCTCAAGTTTCAAGGTGAGCTGGCCGGCAGCTGACAAAGCTAATAAATATGATGTGGAAGTATCCAAAACAGTAGGAGGCAAAGTATATGAGACTACTGTAACAGATTTGGAATGCATGGTAGGCGGACTTGAACCCCGTACCAGCTACGATGTAATCGTAAATGCCAGACCGGTCAAAGACGCCGCCTGGGAAGGGGGAGTAAAATCCCTGCAAAAGACCGGAATTACTACGCTGACTCCAGCATTTGTATTGTTTGCAGAAATTACAACTAAAGGTGATATCAGCCTGACATTCAACCAAGCAATGGCTGATCCATCCGGGACTCAGGATCAGTTTGAGGTTAAGGTCAATGGCAGTGATGTACAGGTAAAGAAAGTTGAAACAACCAATACCGACACGAAAATAAAGTTGGTTGTTGAACCAACAGTTGCTGCCGGCAGTAATGTAGTGATCACTTACACAAGTAACGGAAATCTGAAGTCTGCTGATGGAGTAGCAATAAATAGTTTTGTTGTCCGGATCGGGGCTCAGGCTCCTGCTTTAGCCGCGGATACTACCGAAAACCTGGTAGGTCAGAGAATAGACATAACCTTTACTCCTGATTCTGACTGGATGAATGCCATTACCGGTGTAACTGTAAACGGTACATCTATCAGTGGTGAGAAATACACCATAAGCGATGGTGTAATTGCTATTGAAGCTGAAGTTTTCAGTTCACCCGGAGAATATAATATTGTGGTACAAGCTGATGGATATAGTGACACGTCAGTAAAACAAATCATCCTTGCCGATCAGGCTCCAGCTGGCGGCCTGGTAGTCTTCCAGAAACCTTATGCTCTTGCTACTGAGATTACCAAGGGAGTGGGCATTGAAGGAGAGTTCGAGGTTGGATTTACCGAACAGATTAAACCCAACAGTCTGACCATCAGTATTAATAAGACCGGCACCTTAAAGGGCCCATTACCGGAAAAAGTACCAGTAGCCTTCACTTATGATTTAACAGCCAATAATACTGTGGAAATTAAGACGGATAACCCTCTTGATTACGGTACTTGCTATGAATTGATGATAGGATCTGGCTTGGAAGGAGTCAGCAGCGCCAGGACGGATGCCGACTCTAAAGTGGAGTTCTGCACTGTGGCATTTGATGAACCAACCTATAAAATAACCAGAGATGGCCAGGAAGTCACTACGGTTGCGGTAGGCCAGGCTTATAAATTAGAGGCGATTCTGACAAACTGCAGCGACCAAAAACAGAGTATAGATGCGGTACTACAGCTACGCGGCGGCAAGGGTGCCCGTGATATTTGCGGCGGCTATATTTTAACTCAATATGTTAAACAAATAGACGTCAAGAAAGGTGAGCCCACAACTGTAACCCTGGAATTTACTGTTCCCAGTGATTTGGATAGTTTCTATCTTTACGGAGACATATTTGTCTGGGAAAAGAATGGATCGTCAGCCAACGCCCTGCCCTTCCATTTCAGTTGTCCTGTAGAGTAGCCTAATAATTCGCCTAAAGATTAGCAACAATACTAGCTTTTTGGTAAAGGGAGGGGAACTTTGATGGTGCGTAAAATGCAGGTGTCGACTCTGCTGGCATTGTTGTTGGTAGCCTTGCTGGTTACGGAAGTTCTGGCAGTACCTTCTATCCGGTTTACCTTGAATGGAGCTGGGCAGAGGTATAATGCTGGGGCTGTGTTTATGCTGTACGGTCGTACAGAAGATAGCAGTAGTAAACTGGCGTTACCGGATGCAGATGTGCTGGTAAAAGCAGAGGTCGATGGCAATCCGATTTTCTGGTCACAGGTCAGAAGTGATAATAATGGATATTTTCGAACCCATTTCAATCTGCCTAACATTACAACTGGGAACATGGAGGTATCAGTAAGCGCTTTAGGAGGAAGTCAAGTTAGAAATTACGAATTGGGTGCCAAAGAGTCAGACTTGGAGTTTTATGCGGTAGGATTTGATCAGAAACCAGTTAATAAGCTGGTACCGGTTTCGACGAGGACCATTATGGTAGCGTTTAATAGTAATATGAACTACTTCAAAAACAGAGATGCGGATCCAGATCTCGAGTACTTGGGCGTCAATGAAAAAAACGCTGACTGTGTCCGTATCTATGAAAAGGCTACTGGCAAACTGGTAAACACTTCGGTTTCTCTGGTGTCAACTGATGCTGAAGGGTTGCAACCGGTAAATTTCTACGATCTAGAAGGCCAGGAGCGGTCGGTAATAAGGAGAGGAATCATACCACTATCATTAAATGAGTCATTAAAGTCGAAAACCACCTATATAGTGGTAATCAGCGGTGAAGTGGCGGCTAATAGCAGTAACATACTGGGCGAGGATGTGGAGATCGAGTTCACTACCCAAGCTAGTTCTAAAACGGAAGAAACAATACCTGTGGCAGAGGAGGAAATATCCTCCGCTGGGGGCACTATTAGTGAACCAGGTGTCACCATAGTTATTCCGGCCAATGCGATCAGCAGCGACGTAAAAGTGACCATAGAAAAGGTCCTTAATACCGATGCCTTGCCATTGAACGATAAGAGTATTTTGATTAGCGAGGTATTCGAAATCATTAAAAACCGGACCGAGAATTTCAGCAAGCCGGTTACTATTACCTTGTCCTTTGACAAATCCAAGGTAGATACCGACAAATATGATGTGAGGATTTGCTATTTCGATGAACAGGAAAATAAGTGGATCCCTCTCGACAATATTACTGTGAATCTGGAAACTGGTACAGTAAGCGGGGATATCACCCATTTCACCAAATTTGCCGTAATCGCTGTTGAAAAAGCATTACCGGAACCTGAGGAAACCTTGCCGGATTCTGAAACCGAGCCAACCTCAGTTCAGTTTAGCGATACCAAAGGTCACTGGGCGGAAAAATACATTGCAGAATTGGCAGCGTCCGGAGCTATCGGGGGATATCCGGATGGCACCTTCAAACCGGACCGGACCATCAGCCGGGCCGAGTTTGCCACTATTCTGGTTAAAGCTTTCCAGTTGCCCGCCAGAGATGGCAAGGTATTTGAAGATACTGCCAATCATTGGGGCAGAGAGTATATTTCTACTGCTGCAGCGCACGGCATAGTAAGTGGATATAGCGACACTGCTTTTGGACCTGATGATTCCATTACCCGGGAACAGATGGCGGTGATGATCGCAAAAGCCGCCAACTTGCAGTCTGATTCGTCTCAGCCAATCAGTTTTACAGACCAAGAGCAAATCTCTTCCTGGGCAGCACAGGCAGTATCTTCATCAGTGAGCCAAGGTATTATAAACGGATATCCTGATAATACCTTCCGGCCCAGTGGATCTGCCACTCGTGCTGAAGCAGCGACGGTAATCATCCAAGCAAAGAAAATTAATTAAAACTTTGGATTCTGGCCCCCGGCGATACGATCCCGGGGGTCTTGGCTTTCCTTGACCGTATAACTCCAGTACGCTATAATAGGACACGAACAAGGAGACTAAACCCTGGCCTTAGAAAGAGCTTAGCTCTGAGGTGAGGGTTTTCTTTTCCTTAAGTGTCGTTACTGTGGAAATGTCTTCCGGAAGTGTCATTGGCCGTTCTGGCACTACTGATGCTCCCTCCGGTCGCGGCTAAGGTTGCACCCTACGGGCACTACTGATGTTCGCTGACGCTCACTACTAGTGTTGCGAGCCCCGTCAGGGGCGTGGCAATCTCAGACAAGTCCCGTAGCGGGAGCTTTAGCTTCCGCAGAGGGCATAAGTGCTTATTAGGAGTAGCAGTTGTTGTAACGATTCTTCTCAAGTGTCAGCGCGAGGAGCGAAGCGACGTGGCGATCCGAAGAAGCCTTCTGTGTCATTGCGAAGAGCGTAGCGACGAAGCAATCTCAGAGCGGAAACTTAAGTTCCCGCTACTCCATGAAGTAAAATACGTAGCCGGAGCTTCAGCTTTTCCCAATAGGCATGAGACGTTAGTGAGAGGTGCAGCTATGGGCAGCAAAAAAACCGGCATAAAGCCGGTAATTGAAAATCGCAAAGCCCGTTTTGAATACCATATAAAAGAAAACTATGAAGCCGGTCTGGTTCTGGTAGGCACTGAAGTCAAATCCTTGCGTGCAGGCAAGGGCAATCTCAAAGACGCCTATGCCACCGTCAAGGACGGGGAAGTGTGGCTGATGAACTTTCATATCAGCCCCTATGAGAAAGGCAACCGGTTTAATCACGATCCTTTAAGGCCCAAAAAGCTGCTGCTGCACCGCAGGGAAATAAGCCGCTTGGCCGGACTGCAGAAGGAGAAGGGCATGACACTGATTCCCTTGAAGATTTACTTCAAGGATGGCCGTGCCAAAGCCGATTTAGCCGTTGCTGTAGGTAAGAAGCTGTACGACAAACGCCAGGACATAGCTGAGCGTGATGCCAAACGCTCCATAGCCCGAGCGATTAAGGAAAAGGAACGCACTTAATTTATTATTAGTCCTCCAACCGTGTCATTGCGAGGAGCACGGCAACGAAGCAATCTCAATAAAGCCATGTTTGTCATTGCGAGGAGCGCAGCGACGAAGCAATCTCAAACACAAATTAACACTGGTTTATCATGACACCGCGGATAGAATAAACAAAAATAAATCATATAAAATCTGCGTAAATCTGCGTCAAAATAATGCTTTGTCATCGAGGAGCGCAGCGACGAAGCAATCTCAATAAAGCCATCATGTATGTCTTTGCCAGCGCGTAGCGCGCGGCAATCTCATTCTTATCCAGTGACAAACGGGCATCTGGATAGTAAGATAGGTGATGCACACCCCCGATACAGAAATGTATAAGGTGCATATAATACAACTGAATAATATCAACTCAGTATTCCTATTTTGCAGTTACCTCACTTACACGGGGGCGTACTGGTTTCGACGGGGGAATAGATGGGTTGAGTAGCGAGCCGAGTTG
>JAKPGY010000198.1 GCA_029550685.1 Bacillota bacterium | reverse complement strand
GCGAAGTGGTGGTTGATCCCTACCTGCCGGATCTCTACGAATTATTTCTAAAGCCCGGCGCTGAGGCCAGTAATCAGGAGTAGACTGGCAGATGCAAGATGGCTTCATGGCACAGAAAGGCTTAGGACCCAATCCGATAGGCTGTGCTAGGATTGAACTTAAATTCAGTTCGGTTGGCTATCCTTCAGTAACCGCATATTTGGAGGTGGAACCGTGAAATATATCGTTAGCTTCTCTGGTGGTAAAGACAGCACTGCGATGCTACTTAGACTGCTTGAAGAAGGCAGACCAGTAGATGACATCATATTCTGCGACACCACTGCCGAGTTCCCGCAGATGTATGAGCACATAGAAAAGGTAGAGAAGTACATCGGCAGGCGGATAACCGTATTACGCCCTGAGCACGATTTTGAATATATGATGCTGGAATATGAGAAGAAGCGTGGTAAGAATAAGGGTAAGAAGGGCTACGGGTGGGCAAATGGAATGGTCCGTTGGTGTACGGGATACTTTAAGAGAGACCAAGTAAACAGATATTTACGTGGTATAGGCGACGAAGTAGCCCATTAATTTGGTATAGCAGCGGATGAAGCTAAAAGAACTAAGCACAACAATGATGGCAGGACGCTGCTTTACCCTTTAATTGAGTGGGGCATGACAGAGGCAGACTGCCTGCAGTACTGCTATGATAGAGGCTTTACGTGGGGCGGATTATACGAGAAGTTTAAGAGGGTAAGCTGCTACTTATGCCCGTTTTATAGACT
This sequence comes from Bacillota bacterium, assembly GCA_029550685.1. GTDB lineage: Bacteria > Bacillota > Syntrophomonadia > Syntrophomonadales > Syntrophomonadaceae > DTU018. The sequence continues at coordinate 256 of JAKPGY010000198.1, read as the reverse complement.
GGACGCATTGAAGATTACATGGAAATACTTCCCTGAGCTTTGGCAGCACATGATGGAACTAGATGAACGGAGCATAAAAATAACGGGTTACAGTTTTAGGCCGAACTGCACTATAGCGGATTTAACCGACAGATTTGAAAGGGAAGAGAAGGAGGCGCAGCATGAATAGCAAACGTAAGGGTAAGCGCGGTGAATTGGAGCTTGTTAAGAAATTAAAAGAGTATGGCTTTGAAGCAAGACGTGGCCAGCAGTACTC
>JAKPGY010000197.1 GCA_029550685.1 Bacillota bacterium | reverse complement strand
CATGATTAAAATAGGTAATGTTTTAATTCCCAACCGGGTCTTTTCCGCTCCCATGGCGGGAGTTACCGATAAAGCTTTTCGCCAGATAATCCGGTCCTGCGGGGCCGGATTAATTTATACGGAAATGATCAGCGACATGGGACTGGTGTATGGACAGCAGCGTACTCATCAAATGCTGGATCTGCAGGGTGAAGAACCTCCGCTGGCGGTGCAGATATTTGGCAGCGAAGCCGAGCCCATGGCCCGGGGAGCCCAGCTGGCGGCCAGCCAGGGAGCAGATATTATTGATATAAATATGGGCTGTCCTACTCCCAAAATTGTTAAAAACGGTGAGGGTGCAGCCCTGATGCGGGATATTCCCCGAGCCCGGCAAGTAATCCGCGCAGTAGTTAAAGCGGTTCAGGTACCGGTAACCGTTAAAATGAGGCTGGGCTGGAGCAGTGAACAGATCAATTACCTGGATTTAGCCCAGGCAGCCCAGGAGGAGGGTGCGGCTGCTGTAGCCTTGCATGCTCGTACCCGTGATCAGTTCTACTCAGGCCGGGCTGATTGGAACCATATTGCCCGCTTGAAGAAGCATCTGGATATACCTGTTATCGGCAATGGAGATATTTGGACCGCCGAAGATGCCCTGCGCATGGTGGAGGAAACCGGATGTGACGCAGTAATGATTGGCAGAGGCATCATGGGCAATCCTTTTCTAATTCGCGAAACCATTGCCCTTTTGGAAAGAGGGGAACGGATTTCCCCGCCCACTGCCGGGGAACGACTGAGCCTGGCAACCCGACATCTTGATCTGGTCTGTCAATACAAAGGAGAGAGTGTGGCAGTCAGAGAAATGCGCAAGCATTTCTCCTGGTATCTGAAAGGGGTGCGGGGTGCTGCCCAACTGCGCCAGCAGATCAACCAGGCAACCACCCGCCAGCAGCTGCTGGACATCCTCCAAAGCGCCCAGCTCAAACAGTGATGTAAAAGAAAATAGCCTCCCCGATATAGTCAGGAGCGAGACGACTTGGCTGTTCAAGGAGGCCTTCTTGAGTGTCATTGCTGCGAAGATCGCCCTCGCTATGAAAAAAGACGACTATATTGTCATTGCTGTGAAATAGCTTTTGCAATGATGAAAAGACTTCTAATGTGTCATCGCGAGGAGCGAAGCGACGTGGCGATCTCGAACGAGGACTTCAGGTGATGACTGCCATAACTTACGATTTTAGTCTATAGATTGCCACGCCTCTTCGGGGCTCGCAATGACAGACTTGAGTTTTCCCTTCTTTCTTGCCAGCCATATATCAAGGGTGGTAAAATAGTTTCATAGTTGTGAACAATATTGTGCTCAGCGAGGTAATATGGATTTCTATCGTATTCAGGACAAAATCATCAGCTGGCAGAAAATCGAAAAGACCCTGCGCAAAGCCTTGACCATGAGAGCGCGGGGATTTTCTCAACAGGAGGTGGCCGACCGGCTGCAGATAGACCGGACCTTCATTTCCCGGCTGGAAGGTATCGGTGAGCTGCGGAAAGGGCAATCTATAGCTTTTGTAGGCTTTCCCATAGCTAACAAGGATGAGATTAAGGAATTGCTGGAAAATGAAGGCTGCGATTTCATATTGATTATGAATGAACAGGAACGGCTTGATTTTATCAACCAGCGCAACGGCAAGCAGATGCTGGATGATCTGATGGATCTGACCGCCCAAGTGCGCTCCTATGACACCATCATCTGTGTAGGATCCGATCAAAGGATAAAACTATTTGAAAGATTACTGGACGGGCAAGTCATATCAATTGAAATAGGATCTTCACCCATTACCGAGGACAAATGGGTTGATCCCCAGGAAATCCGCAAAATACTGCGTTCTATTAAATCTGCCCGGGGATAAGGGCATATTAAGCTAAGGAGGGTTTCGCTTGAAACACATCGTCAGCGTTAGTCTGGGTTCCTCGAAACGAGATCATGCTTTTGAAATCGACTTTTTTGGCGAACATTTCCTGATTGAACGGATCGGGACCGATGGTGATTGGGATAAGGCTATCGAGCTGATTCGCAAATTTGACGGTAAGGTGGATGCCTTCGGGATGGGCGGCATCGACCTGTATATATACATTGCCGGCAAACGGTATATTATCAAAGATGCCAAACGGTTGGTGGCAGAGGCCAAAAAGACTCCCATGGTGGACGGCAGCGGCCTGAAAAATACCCTGGAGCGCAAGTGCATCATGGATGTGCAGCAGGAAGGGATATTGGACCTGCGGGGCAAGAAAGTACTTATGGTCTGTGCCGTGGACCGGTTTGGCATGGCGGAAGCCTTTGCCGAAGTGGGTGCTCAGCTGACCCTGGGTGATCTTATTTATACCGTGGGGGTGCCGATACCGATGCATTCCCTGAAAACCCTGGCGGTAGTGGGCAGAATTTTCGCGCCTTTTGTGGTCAGAATGCCCTTTGATAAACTGTATCCCACTGGCTCCAATCAGGAAGTCATAATTCCCAAGCACTCCAAATATTATTATGATGCGGAAGTTCTAGCCGGTGATTTCCTGTATATTCGCCGTTATCTGCCCGAAAAACTGAACGGTCAGGTAATTATAACCAATACTACTACTCCCGATGACATGAAAATGCTGAAAGCTCGTGGCATCAGCAAGGTTATCACCACTACACCGGATATGGGCGGACGTTCCTTTGGCACCAATGTAATCGAAGCGGTAATGGTGACCCTGATCGGACGTCCCATTGACCAGATTGCTCCGGAAGATTATTATGCCATGCTTAAGGAACTGGATTTCAAACCGGGGGTAACCGACCTGGAGAAACTGGATGCTTGACCTGGATTTTGCCTATTTAAGTCTACAAACCAGTGATCGCAAAGGGCTGGCCGGCAGGAAATATTTCCTGGACAGGCTGGCCCCTCTGTTTTATGGCCCGCGCATCGCCAGATTAATTGAGGTGCCCCAGCTGGCGGCCGGCTGTAATATCCACCTGCCTCTGGGAGCCGGCAATATTGCCAGTCTGCCTGAGGAGAGACGGCAGCGTTTTGTGGAAAAAACCGGGCAACTGCTGGAGGAACTGCAATTAACCCGTTTAAGTGCGGAAAGATCTTTGCGGCAGGCCTGGCCCAATCTGGATGAATATTTCCATCTGGTATGGGGGGATGATTTCATAAAAGCCCTGGGCTACACCCTGGTGCAGGAGGTCATGTCCCGGCGGGGCGCGGACAAAATAATTCTGGTAGGGGATATAAAAACATACAGTGACCTGCTGGAAGCCCTCACCGTCTTTGAGGTGCCTATTTCCGTACAGTCTTTGAAGCCCGTTGATTACGAGGTAATGACCTACCGGCTCCTTTATGACAAAGGCTGTGCAGTGAGCAACAGTTATTTAAACCCCCAGGGGTGGGAACAGGGCGACCTGATTCTGGTATTTGACGGGGAGGCTGAAAGTCTGATTGCCGCTGCACCAGGCCAGTTTTTATTCCGTCTCACCAACAACAGCCGCGGGCTGGCTCCTGACCTGGAAGAACACCTGGAACAGAACGGCGTCAGCGGCCGCTTGGGAACCATAGCTCCCATACTGGAAACTTGCATAGCAGCTAAAGCAGGATTTGCTACAGACCATGCCGAACAGAATAGGGCGAAAGCCAGGGCATCCTTTCAGGACCTTCAGGCCGCGGGCGAAGAACTGGGGGTATGGGACATCTTCCTTGACAAGGTCATATAAGGTATTTATAATACCTTAAAGAATTGAGGGGGCATCCAAGGTTTGGGATAAGGATTTCTGCAAAGCGAGCCTAGTCTCGCTTTTGAAGTTATTACAATGATAGGAGCGATTACATGGCCGAAGAGAAAGAGGTTTTACTGACCAAAGAGGGGCTTGACAAGCTAGAGGCTGAACTTGAGTATCTAAAATCAGTGCGGCGCGAAGAAGTAGCCGAACGCATCAAGCAAGCCATAGCTTTCGGCGACATAAGCGAGAATTCCGAATATGAAGATGCCAAAAACGAGCAGGCTTTTATCGAAGGACGCATCATTACCTTGGAAAAGACCCTGAAGAACGCGCGGCTGATGGAAGATGAAGAAATCCGGACCGACGTAGTCTCTCTAGGCTCTAAAGTAACGCTCAAAGAAATGAAATCGGGACGCGAGATCCATGTCACCTTGGTATCATCGGTAGAGTCGAAACTCAAGGATGGCAAAATTTCCAATGAATCGCCGGTAGGCAAAGCGGTAATGGGCAAAAAAGTCAATTCCATCGTAACCGTAGACGCCCCCGCCGGACCCATTAAATACAAGATAATCAAAGTGGAAAGATAGATGGAATGAAAAAGCATGCAAGAGGGGACGGTTCTTCCTTGCACGTCCCCGAAAAGATTCGTCATAAACCAAGTGCATTCAGACGTGCAAGGAAGAACCGTCCCCTCTTGCATGGCGATGACAGGCTTGAGTTTTTATTATCAGTCGAAACCCCAATGAGGCACCATGGCCTCAATATTTTTATGAGGAAGTGTAACCAATGAGCGATCACCCCACACCGGCAACCGAATCCAACTTAAATGAGCTGAAGAAGGTACGCCTGGAAAAACTGCAGGAACTCCGGGAAGCGGGTATTGATCCCTTTGGCGGTCGTTTCGACCGTAACGCCAACGCCCGGAACATTGTGGAAGCCTTTGAAACCTGGGAAGGGCAAACCGCCCGCATAGCGGGGCGCATAATGTCCAAACGCCGGCATGGCAAGGCAGGTTTTGCCGATTTGCGGGACATGAGCGGCAGCATCCAGCTTTATTTCCGGAAAGAGGACGTGGGTGACGAAGCGTATGAACTGTTCAAGAAGCTGGATCTGGGCGACATATTAGGGATAGAAGGGGAAGTTTTCCGTACCCAAAAGGGCGAGATCAGTGTCCATGTCAGAAAGTTTGAGTACCTGGCCAAATCCCTGAATCCCCTGCCGGAGAAGTGGCATGGTCTCAAGGACGTGGAACTGCGCTATCGCCAGCGCTATGTAGATTTGATTGTTAATCCGGAAGTGCGCAATGTGTTTATCAAGCGCAGCCGTATCATAAAGGAAATGCGCAACTACCTGGATAACCTGGGTTTCCTGGAAGTGGAAACTCCTATGATGCACCCCATTCCCGGCGGTGCTAACGCTCGTCCTTTCATTACCCATCACAACACCCTGGACATGGACTTGTATTTGCGTATAGCTCCCGAGTTATACCTGAAACGGTTACTGGTGGGCGGGTTGGAAAAAGTATACGAGATCAACCGCAACTTCCGCAATGAAGGCATATCCACCCGGCATAATCCGGAATTTACTATGCTGGAGGTCTACCAGGCTTATGCGGATTATGAAGTAATGATGGATCTCACCGAGAGCTTGATTGTGCACACGGTCCAGAAGATAAATGATTCCTTGCAGGTGGAATTCGATGGGCAGATCATCGACTTTACCCCGCCCTGGCGGCGTATTCCCATGCTGGAAGCCATCAAAGAACATAGCGGAGTCGATTTTGCCAGCCTAAAAACCGATGCTGAAGCTCGTGAGGCTGCAGCCGGCTTGGGTATGAAGGTAGAGAAAAATGCTACCCGCGGGGAGCTTATTAACGAAGTCTTTGAAGCCTTTGTAGAGGACAAGCTTATTCAGCCTACCTTTATCTACGGCCATCCGGTGGAAATATCTCCCCTGGCCAAGCGCAACCGGGAGCACCCCGAGTTTACGGATCGCTTTGAGGTCTTTATCATGCAGCGGGAAATAGCCAATGCCTTTTCCGAGTTGAATGACCCCATTGACCAGAAGGAACGCTTTATGAAACAGATGGAGAAACGAGCTAGCGGAGATGCGGAAGCACACATGATGGACGAGGATTATATTAATGCTCTGGAGTACGGTATGCCTCCAGCCGGCGGATTGGGAATAGGCATAGACCGTCTGGTCATGATCATTACCGGTTCCACCTCCATCCGCGACGTTATCCTCTTCCCCACCTTACGCCCTCGCACTGACTAAAGCAAAACGATGGGGTCGAGCCTTATCCAAGGCCCGACCCCTTAAATTTTTTCTGGATATGTCGGAGTCTTCATATGTGTCATTGCTGTGACAATGGCTTCCTAATGTGTCATTGCTGCGAAAATGACTTCATAATGTGTCATTGCGAGGAGCGCAGCGACGAAGCAATCTCTATCCCGCTCTGCGCTAACCACGGCTTAGCAGTACTGTTAGCCGGGATGCAGGAGTATTAGCCAGCTCGCTCCGGGACTCCTCGCCTGCCACCCATCGGCTTACTTCGGTGCAAAGCGGACCGCTCGTAATTCGGCATCCATGCACTCAGTACTCGCTGCTCGAAACATCATCTCTAGTCAACTAACGATTTGAGTTAACAGATCGCCACGTCGCTTCGCAGCCTCGCAACAATAATTGTGAGCGTCAGCGAACATCAGTAGTCCCCGAAGGGGGCGATGACAGGTTCAAGCTTTCGTTTATCGTGGTCTGCTCTTCAGGTGATAATTGCTGTGAAAATAGCCCTCAGCGTGTCAATGGCCGTTCCGGCACTACCGATGTTCGCTATCGCTCACTATTCACTATTAATGTTGCCAGCAGCCGGAGGGGACGTGGTGATCCCGAACGGGGTTAGAAGTAATCCCAGCTGATAACCAGCTCAGAATGATCGGTTACTATCCAGTGCATGGGGATATCTCCGGGATGAGGATGCACATTTTCAATAACCTGAAATTCATAGCCTATCCCGCAAATAAAGGCGGAAGGGCTAAGCCGGGTAAGAAACCGGTCATAGTACCCCTTGCCGTACCCCAGCCGGTAGCCTTTATAGTCAAAAACCAGTCCCGGGGTCAAAACGACGTCTATACTGGCCGGATCAAAGGGTTCACCTAACGGCTCCCGGATACCGAAAGGTCCTGATTTAATTCGATCCCAGCCCGTCCAGATAACCGCTTCCATTCTCCCGCCGCTCTCCACCCGGGGCAGCAGGATGGTACGCCCTTCCTGGCGCCATTTCTCTAGCAAGGGCAGCAGGTTCACCTCATTGCCGATGCTGGCGTAAGCCATAATATTGCTGGCCTCCTGGACAGGATACAATTCCTCTACCCGCTGCCTGACCTGCCGGCTCAACTGTTCAACCTGGGCTGGAGATAACTGCTGGCGCCGCTCTTTCATTTCCTTTCTGATCTGTTTTTTCCAGGCTAATATATCCTGCATATCCGTCCTCCGTCTTTATTAAAACCAATACCGGTTAGAGCGGGAACGCTGCCAGTAGTATAATAGGACGGCTACCACCAATAATCCCAGGGTGTATACCTGTCCCATGGATAAAAACCCATAGAAGATAACGTTTTCCCGGAAGAATTCAACTATAAAGCGATAAATGCAGTATCCTATCAAGTAGAGCAGGAATACCTGACCGGAAAACTTACGCCGGGGGTAAAACCAGATTAAGAAAGCAAATAATACCAAATTCATGGCTGAACTATACAGCTGAGTGGGGTGACGTACAAATTCATCCACAGCTGGAAAAACTACTCCCCAGGCAGAGGTAGTAATTTCACCATAACAGCAACCTCTCAAAAAGCAGCCTACCCGTACCAGAGCATATCCCAGAGCTAAAAAGGGAGCAAACATATCGGCCACTTTCCAAAAAGGCATATCCTTTTTCCATATATAGATAAGGAAAGGTATCAATCCTCCGATGAATGCACCATACCAAATCATGCCTTCTATACCGTTTTTGATATTAAAGAATATCAGAGGATCAGCTAAGAATTCCTCCCATTGATATACCAGGATATAGGCCAGATGAGAACCAACCAATCCGCAGATAACCATGAGGATTATCATTTCGAAAACGGTATCCTTATCGTAGCCTTCTCGTTCAAATAGGCGTCCTACTCCCCAGATAGCAATCAGTACTGCTATCGCCAGCATAAATCCCCAGGAGTACAAGCGCAGACTCCCATACTCAAATAACACTGGATACACCTTATTCCCTCCTTACCTATTGGTTATCCACAGCTGGATTAGATTGATAAATCGGCCTCTTTTTCAAACCTGGGACTTATTTAATTATGATCAAAGCCACGAAGTGTTGGAATGGTAATTATCAACAGACTTATCCACATTATCCACAGATATTTTTCACAGGGACTATAGGCTAGCCTGTGCATTAGCATTTAAAGGAGCAAAACGTCCCTGTATGAACAAGGGATAAGCAGCAGCTGCGATCATGGCAGCATTATCAGTACATAGAGACAGGGAAGGATAGTACACCGGTTTTCCTAATTCCCGGCCGCGCTGGGTCATTAACTCCCGCAGGAGGCTATTAGCAGCTACTCCCCCGGCCATAATAACACTGCGGGCATTATTCTGTTCTGCAGCCTGCATAGTCTTACCCACCAAAACCTCTACTAAAGCATACTGAAATTCAGCGGCCATATCGTTGACATCAGCTTCTCCCCGTTGCTGGGCTTTGCGCCACTCGTTCATAACTGCAGTTTTTAACCCGCTAAAACTGAATTCCAAATCACTGCGATTTAGAAATACCCGGGGCAGTGAATAGCGTCCGGGTTGTCCAGATGCGGCAGCTTTTTGAATAGCAGGACCACCTGGGTAACCCAGTCCCAAAAACCGGGCTACTTTGTCAAAAGCTTCGCCAGCTGCATCATCCAGAGTTTCGCCGATTAGATCATACTCGCTATCGCTGTGCATCAGCAGCAAGCTGGTGTGTCCTCCGGAAACTACCAGGCAGATAGCCGGAAACTCCATATGCGGATGCTCCAACAGGTTGGCATATATATGGCCATACAAATGGTTAACCGTAATAAGAGGTTTATCTATGCCGTAGGCAAAGGCCTTGGCAAAGGATAGGCCCACCAATAGGGCTCCTATCAAACCAGGCCGGTTGGTTACTGCCACCGCATCCAAATCAGCATAGCTCAAACCACTATCACTAATAGCTTGTTCCACCACCAGGCCTATATTTTCCACATGCTTGCGGGAAGCCACTTCCGGCACTACGCCCCCGAACTGCCGGTGGATGTCAATTTGTGAATTAACCACATTAGACATAATATGCCGCCCGTTTTGCACTACGGCCGCAGCAGTTTCATCGCAGGAGGTTTCTATTCCCAGAATATTGATGGTCATTTCACTATCTCCTAAAACAGTAATTTGGTCATTATAATGGCATCCTCACCATTGTCGGAATAATACTCTTTGCGGCGGCCGGATTCCACATAACCCAGACTTGTATAAAGGGATAGAGCTACATGATTGGAGGGTCGTACTTCCAGCAGGATACGCAGGGCGTTTTTCTGGCGGGCCACCCTTTCCGCTTCTTCCATTAACACCCTGCCCAAACCTTGGCCGCGCCATTGGGGAGCAACGGCTATATTGGTAATGTGGGCTTCTTCAAAAACCACCCATATACCAACGTAGCCTGCTACCTGAGCCTCCTTGTCACAGACTAAATAGGTGGCAAACTGATTTTTCAGTTCACCCATATAGGATTGTCTGGACCAGGGCAGGGAGAAAACCTGCTGCTCTATTGCCATTACTTCATCCAAATCCCGCTCAGTCATGCGGCGTACCAGGTAATTGGAAATTCCCATTACAAATCCCCTACTCCCAACCGGTTTTGCGCTTCCGAAAGACGTATATAAGTCGGACGCAGCAATAACCTGTCAGAATAATCTTTTTGTAAAGCCCTCAATCTGGCTAGACTGGCCAAGGAAGCTGCCCGGGGCAATTGCTGATGAAGAGGCGCTATCTGAAGTTTAGGCCCCCAGTAATCTACAAACTGCTGTCTATAGGTTATAAAACCATCTCCCAGTAAAACTAAACCGGTGCGTCCGGTTTCCTGCAGCAAACGGTCAGCATGTTGGCAAAATATCCCCGGAGAGCAGGCCATCTCCTCTCCCAAACGGCGGGGATAGGCCTGGCTTACATCAAAACATGCCCCGTAGATCTCGCCTTTGCGCGCATCCAAAACCGTACCCATCAGGAGCGAGCTGTAGCTTAGGTTGTGAGCCAAAACTTCCAGAGTAGAGATGCCGATTAGGGGTTTATCCACTGCCAAAGCCAAACCTTTGGCAGCGGCCAATCCTATACGTAAACCGGTAAAAGACCCTGGTCCTATCGTAACAGCAAAAGCATCCACGTCCTTTGCTTGCAGCGAGGCATCCTTCAACACCCGGTCAACCATGGGCATCAAGGTTTCCGAATGAGTTAAGCCAATATTGGCAAATTTTTCAGCTATTAGCTGCTCATCACGTATTAAGGCTACTCCGGCTACTGGTGTGGCACTATCAATGGCTAATATGTACATGTGCGGTCAGCTCCTCCAAAAGCTTGCTGTGATCCGGACCGGATGCCCTAATCATTACCATTCTTTCCCGGTCATAGTCCCCATCTACCAGTTCTATATTTATTATCAAAGCATCCTGAGGTAAATCAGAGGCACCGATTTCCGGCCATTCAATAATAGTAATCCCCTTTTTACCCAGGTAGTCTTCCAGTCCCAGATCTGTCAGATCTCCCCCTTCCAACCGGTAAAAATCGCAATGATATACCGGTGGATGGGAATCATAAACATTCATTAAAGTAAAGGTAGGGCTGGTCACCCGTCCTTCAAAACCCAAGCCCTTTAATATGCCACGAACCAGGGTAGTCTTGCCTGCCCCCAGTTCCCCTTGCAGGTAGATTATTTCGTCCCCCTTTAGCAATGATGCCAGGGACATTCCCAATCTTATCATATCCTCTTCATGGGGTATACATAGCTGCACAGCTTCTCACTCCTACAAACGCAGGTATTCGTCGCGAATCTTCTTAAAGTCTTCCCAGGTAGGCCGTTTATACCCCTCATTTCTGAGCAGAGCAGCAGGATGAAAAGTAGCCATAATTTTTATGCCCTGCCTTTGCAGCCATTGTCCCCTGATTTTTGTAATCCGCGCCTTAGGGTCTATAATCACCTGACTGGCCAGCGAACCCAGGCAGACTATAATAGCGGGGCGAATTATGCGAATCTGGGCTTCTAAAAAGCCGCGGCACTGGATGACTTCATCCGGGTTAGGCAAACGATTCTCCGGGGGCCGGCACTTAACCACATTGGTAATGTAAACCTGCTGGCGATCAAAACCGGCCGCCGCTAATATTTTGTCCAGAAGCTGCCCGGCTCGTCCCACAAAAGGACGTCCCTGTATATCTTCATCTTTTCCCGGACCTTCCCCAACAAACATAATTTTTGATGTCCAGGAGCCATCACAAAATACCACCTGCTGACAGGTTTCCCGCAGACGGCAGCGGTCACATTTTAGAGCCACATCCCACAATTCTTGGTGATCATGAATATCCAGATAAGCCGACTTTGGATCAACACCAGCCAAAAATGGCTCATTTACGGTAGCAGGCATAGAGTCTACCCGTTCCTGAGGTGGTGCCGCTGCTAGAGGCTCCGGTTCAATATCACCAAATAGAGTAGGCTGTTCTGTAGACATTGTCTCCCCTCCTGCCCCTTTTATAACCTGACCCTGGCCAGGAATAATTGATCATTTAATGATTATTATTATATCTCAACCAGAAAGGGTTGGCGATTAATGTATGTGCAGATCAAAAGTAAAAGAGAGGGGGAACTCCCCTCTCTTGGTCGGCTGGCTATGGAAATATGGTAAGTCTAAAGCTGTTTCTAAAGCTGTTCCTCCAGTAATTGGTACAGATCAGTAAAACCGGTGCCTATACGCCAGAAGGATACTCCTCCCAGGTTGTAATCACTTACGGCCTGCCATTTAGCAGTCAGACTCTGGTAATTTTCCAGCCACACTTCATGATAGCGCCCTTTTTCATCCCAGTAGGTATAATAAGGACTATAGCTGGCTTCGTCCCAGTGGCTCTGCACCTGGTACTTGCTCTGCAGCTGACTGAGCTTCTGGGCAGTCACTGCTGTGGCTGAGGAGTTTTTAGGCCAGTCATACCCATAGGTAGCCATACCCATCAATACCTTCTCTGCCGGCATAATTTTAGCCATGTACTGGGCCACCTCTTTGACCCACCACAGGGGAGCAATAGCCCCAGGGGCAGTTGTGGTGTAATGGTAATCATAGGCCATAACCACTACACTATCGGCTATTTGACCGATCTGATCATACTGGTAGGGAGTGGCCCACTTTTCTTTGCCGGTGCGGGCAAACACCGCTACTGACAGCTCTGTATCGGTGCCCAGAGCTTGTTTTAGTTCTCTTAAAAAGGTAGTAAAGTTGCCGGCATCACTTGCAGCCATCAATTCGAAATCAATGTTAACTCCATCGTACCCGTTTTTCCTAACTTCCTGGATTAATCCATTAATTAACCGGGTACGGTTTTTCTGGTTGGACAACAGGGTATGAAGAGCATCACTGCCCATCAATACAACACTGGCATGGGTGCGTATTCCCTTGGATTTTGCCCAGGCCAGGGTTTTGGCATAATCCGCTTTATATTCATAATAGAGCTCCCCTTCACTGTTGGTAGCAAACCAGCGGAAAGCTATATCCGTAAACAGATGGGCGTTTTGTTCCAACTCATCCCAGGGAGTATAGTAATAATACGCAAACACCCTGGGCTGAGCCTGGTTAAACTGGATATTAACCCGGCGCTGGGAAGCCTGCCATTCTACCCGGGCACCCAGGTTTTCCGCCAGAAACCGCAACGGTACATAGGTGCGCCCCTGATAGATATAGGGAGGAGCATCGAGAGTGCAGGCCTTGCCATCTACTTTAGCCTGTTTATTACCGATATAAAGCTCAATGTAACGGCCGCGGCAGTCCATAGCTACCTTCTGCTGGCTCTGATCCCAATAGACCTGTCCTTGCAAAGCGGGGTCCTCCACGATGAAACGTAGGGGAACCATGGTTCGGTCATTTACTATTTGTGCCGGCGGGTTGAGCTGGCGTTCCTTCCCGTCGATGCTTATGTTTACCACACTGGCGGCCTGAGCCATATATGTAACCGGTAGGAACACCAAAATTATCACCGCGGCCACTTGTTTCCACAGCTTGATCAATAGCATCACCTCACATTTTCTGGTTGTGGCCTATTGATCAAGATTCGACCGGTGCTCTTTTTTACCTTGATGTAAATAATGGCTGTAGTGCCATTTGCTCCGCCTAGTATTGCACATGCATAATATGCAATATATATTTTACAATTTGCAATTTATATGTTACTATAGGCAATGTGGAGGTTGCTTATGAAAAACATAAAGATGAAGGTAGCCCGTATCGAACGGAATATGAAACAGGAGGACCTGGCGCAAGCCGTAGGGGTTACCCGCCAAACCATAGGATTGATTGAGGCAGGAAAATATAACCCTTCCTTAAAACTCTGCATTGCCATATGTAAGGCGCTGGGCAAAACCCTTGATGAATTATTTTGGGAGGAGACACCATGAGAGACTTAATCCAAGATGAGCGAACCACTGCCCAAAAACGAAAAATCGCCAGTGAAACCTGCAG
>JAKPGY010000190.1 GCA_029550685.1 Bacillota bacterium | reverse complement strand
GCTAATTATTAGCGGGGTGTTTTCACAGCTCACCTGTAGTACAGAACACGACAGACGAAAAGCCATCTTTCATGTCATTGGCCGTTCCGGCACTTCTGATGCTCCCTTCGGTTGCTATTAATGTTGCGAGCCCCAAAGGGGTGTGGCAATCTCATTCAGCTTGCCCGTGACTCGCGTTCGAGATCGCCACGTCGCTTCGCTCCTCGCGATGACACAACGACGACTATTTTCACAGCAATGACACGGCGAGAGCTATTTCACATAGATATGAAAGCACCCTTAATCATAGACCTTATACAGCATCCAGGTGTGAGTTTCCAGGTCCCAATAAATCTCTACAACAGCTCCGTTATCCAGAGACAAGCGGTAAAAGAGCTTTTCACTTTCTCCCTCCCACCAGCAGCCGGTGTCACGCCAGCAGTCCAAAACCTGCTCCACCTGGACGGTATGCTGGTCCTTTTGAAGGCAAAGAGGTGAGCCCTGCTCATCACAGCTTACCTGCAAAATCTGATGCCGCAGCTTACTCATGGGGAGTCAGCCTCCAGGGGTCCCACAGGGCCAGCACCTGTTCCCGCCTGGCGATAGCTATTCCGCGGGTTAAAAAGCCGGGAAAGCGGTTTTCCAGGCGGGTTAAAGCCTGATCCAGACGGGGTTTTTCCTCGGCAGAAGAAATACGACGACAGCTGAACAAATCGGGCTGAGACCAGGACAGGGGAGCAAGCTGATCCAGAATAATGGTCAGCCCGGTTATCCGGTATTCGGCAGCGTATTGTGTCATTATGTTTTTAGACAGCCCCTCCAAAACATGGTGCAGAAACTGGCTGTCCTGACTGCCTGCCTGCAGCAAGCGCTGGGCCTGGGCCTTGTGAGTGTCCCGCTGCAATTCCAGGCTAATGCGCTGGCAGACGGAGTTCTTGCGGCGCAGCTGGGCAGACAGCTGATCCGCTGCTTGATAAAAGATCCCCCGTAAAGACACTTCATTGTCAAGTTCAGATTCGAAATTAAGCTGATACAGTATCCGGTGAGGGGGATAGAGGCCCATAACCGGAGTATTGTCAATACCCCGGGCCAGATTGGATATGAGCAGTCCCTCTTCTCCCAGCAGCCGCACCAGTTCATATGGAGGGAGAGCAGCCACATCTCCTATACGGTCAAAACCGGTACGACGCAGTCTTTTTACCTGGGAGCGCTCCAGGGGATAGAGACATTCCAGAGGCAAAGCAGCCAAAAAAGAGACTTCCCGGTGGGGAAGGATTTCTACCAATTCTCTGTCTGACCAGCTGTGGATTCGGTAATCCTTATCCCGGTTTGCAGGAGGCAGGCAGTCAGCAACCGCAGCTATATGCGCGGCCAGGCGGCTGGCAGCCATTCCAATCCGTAGGGGCCCATCTGCATGAGAGGCCAGCTGTTTAATCTGGGACTTTTTTATCTTACTGCCGGTTAAATCCAGATAAACGGATGAGATGCCGCTGGGTTCCACCAGGGGAGTAAGATCCATACAGGCGTTGTAAAAACCATCATGCAGCGGTTGGGAAGCATGCCAAAAGGAAATACGGCGCATTTTCATCCCCCGAACATTTGTTCTGTGTAGTTATCCTACACCAGAAACAGAGTTCAGGTCAACTGTGAAAAGCAGGGTAATTTCTGGATAGAAATAGTGGTAAACAGCCAAAATATATAAAACTTACCTGGAGGAACAGTATATGTCACGGTTTTTCAGCCGCCTCCTGGGCAGGCGTAAAAAACCTGCCCGCAAACCGTTAAATGAGCGGAAGAATGAAAAACTTGGTACCAGTTTGGACAGCAAGAAAAAAATTCTCGATCCGTATGTGCAGAAGAACCGGGATGTCATATTCCGGGAGATTACTATAAAGGCCGATCCCCACCGGCGAGCTGCAGTTGTATACCTGGAAGGAAGAACAGACAAGCAGGTTCTTTATGATGATATTTTCAAAAGCCTGATGTTGGAAAGCGAGACGGCTTCCTGGCGGCAAAGTGCTGCCGATCAGCTTATTGATCGGATATCTCAGACCTCCTTGGCCATTGGCGAGATCAGCAAAGTGGATTCGGTTCAGGACCTGATACACTCGCTCTTTGATGGTTTGACTCTGGTGATGGTGGATGGGATATCGGAAGTACTGGCCGTAAATATTGAGGGGGGAGTGCAGCGATCTCCTGAGGAACCTCCGGTGGAAAGATCTTTGCACAGTTCCCGGGAAGGATTTATCGAAAATCTGCAGGTCAATATATCCATGGTACGGCGCCGGCTGCGGGATCCTAACCTGGTAGTGGAAGAGACCATCGTGGGGAGAAGGACCCGCACGGATGTAGCCATTTTATACATCGAAGATATTGCGGATCCGGAAATTGTACGCAATGTAAAAGACAAACTTAACCGTATCGATGTGGACGGTATTTCTGCCATTGGCTATCTGGAACAGTTTATGTCCGACAATCATTATTCACCTTTTCCCCAGTTCAGATCCAGTGAAAGGCCCGACAAAGTAGTAATGGAACTGCTGGAAGGACGAGTAGCCATTATGGCAGAGGGTACTTCCGGGGTGCTGATAATTCCGACCCTGTTTATTAGTTTTCTGCATACTTCGGAAGATTACTATGATCGTCCTATATTAGCTAACGTTAACCGGTTAGCCCGATACCTGGCCTTTATTATTGCGGTTTCCCTGCCGCCCCTGTACATATCGTTATTAAGCTTCCAGCCGGAATTAATACCTTACGAATTATTTGTGGTATTGGCCCAGGCCCGCACTCAAGTGCCCTTTCCGGTACTGGTCGAGGTTTTAATTCAGGAAATTATCATTCAACTGGTGGTGGAAGCTGGACTGCGGATGCCCACCGGGGTAGGGCAAACGGTGGGAGTAGTGGCGGGAATTGTGCTGGGGGAGGCCGCTATCAGCGCCAATATTGCCAGTCCGGCCATTATCATAGTTATTGCCATAACTACCATTGCTAGTTTCGCCCTGCCTAACAACAACATGGTATTGGCCTCTCGTCTGGTTCGCATTTTATTGATAATAGCAACGGCGGTCTTTGGCCTTTTTGGATTTTCTCTGGGCTGGTTCATTCTAGTAACTCACCTGATAAGTCTGGAAAGCTTTGGTGTTCCTTATTTTGCTCCCTTTGGACCGGTGCGTTATGGAGATATGAAGGATTCGTTATTTAAGGGGTTTATTTGGAAAAGCAAGTATCGCCCTCAATCCATTCCGGTAGTGGATAGGCAGCGGCAGGGAGAACAGAATGGATAGAACCAGGTTCGAATTAACCAGTAAAGAGCTGTTATTTGTCATTGTTGGCTCTCAGGTAGCCACTGCTATGCTGAGTCTGCCGCGGGTGGTAGCGGTAGAGGCCCAGCAGCATGCCTGGCTGGCAGTTATCATGGGCACAGTGGTTCCTCTGACCTCTATTTTTTTGACAGTAGCTTTGTATAACCGTTTTCAGGATCCGGATTTTGTGAATGTCAGCCACCGGTTATTTGGGAAAATTTTGGGCAGTGTGCTGGTGCTTATATTTGTCATCTATATAGTGCTCTTTCAGGGTATCGTCATCAGGCTATTTGCCGAAATTACCTGTGTATTCATGCTGCCTACAACTCCTATCTGGGCAGTGTCCCTGGTCTCTACCTTCAGTGTTGTTTTTGCAGTCTGCAAGGGAGGAAAGGTAATAGGCCGCATCAATGAATTTTTCTTTTATTTGTTGGTGGTAGACCTGCTGATTATCTTCGTTCCGGTTAACCAGGGGACCTATTTAAACCTGCTGCCCCTGGGAGAAATTGATTTAAACGGATTGATAAAGGGCAGTTTGAAAACAGCTTATGCTTATGCAGGGGCCGAGATCCTTTTTATTACCTATGCTATGGTTCAGCAACGCAGAGAGATATTAAAGGCAGCTTTGATCGGGCAGGGTATAACCGTCTCCATATATCTCCTGGTAGTAGTGGTTTGTCTGATGGTTTTCGGCACGGGATTAAAGTTTATTACCTGGCCCTTGCTTACCGTTCTTAAACTACCTTATGTTTACGCGTTGGGAAGGCTGGAAATAATTTTCCTGTTATTGTGGGTGGGTCTGGGGCTGAGGCCAGCCATGAACCTGGGCATGGCAGCCTGTTATACTGCTGTACGGAACTTTAATCTGGACTTTAACCGCTGGTATAAGTGGGTAGTTTTGGGGATGGGCACGGCCTTGTATGTTTTATCTTTGCAAGCTGACAACCTGCTGCAGGTTTTTACCTGGGCAGATTATGCCGGCTATGCCTTTTTGGCAGTATCCCTGGGCTATCCCCTGCTTTATCTGCTGGCAGCATTGCTGAGAGGTGAAAAGAGCAAATGAAAGTACCAATAGCCCAAGCGGCTGTCCTTCTGGTCCTGAGCAGTTTGCTGTGCGGCTGCTGGGACACTGTAGATATTGAGGAGTTTGATATTGCTTTAGTGGCGGGATATGATACTTTGCCCACGGGAGATCAAGGAGGGATTGCTGTTACTTCCCTGGAAGCTGCAGGAGAAGATAATGATGAATGGGTGGGAACCTATTCTGCCAAAACAGTGGGTGAGTCCAGAGCCCTGAGGGCCTACAACGAACCGCGTCAGTATACTTTGACCCAGCTACAGGCCATAGTAATCGGCCATGATTTGGCTTTGCAGGGAGTGGAGTCTGTTATAAATACTCATATGCGAGAACCGAGGGTAAAACCATCTATTAATGTGGCCGTGGTTGATGGGCGAGCCGAAGAATTGCTGCAGGAAATATCTAAGAAAGATCCTAAACAGGCTAGCAGCGGATTCATCAGTTTACTGCAGACCATCCCCCAACGGGCCTTTGTTCCCCGCACCTCTCTCTACCAGTTTATAAATGATACCTTTGCTCCTGGTACAGCGGCGGTCACACCCCTTTTACAGGTTGCTGACAATCAGATGGGGGTAGAAGTAGCTGGCAGCGCCATATTTGCTAAGGGACGAATGCTGGCTCATCTGGATCGTACCGAGACCAGGGCGTTGGTTTTGCTTAGCGGAAGAAAAACCGAAGGGTGGATACCCTATATTATATACAAGGATGGTGAGTTGCAGGACAAGGGCTCGGTTTTTGTTGCTAATCAGCGCAAAGTAAAGGTCAGCCGGTCAGGGGATGTTATCACTTTTGATATAAAAGTCATTTTAAGGGGGAGGCTGGTGGAGCACAGCCTGATTGACCACACTTCGGCTGTATATAATGAAGATCACCTGCGGGAAATTGAGCAAGCGGTAGCTCGTGATCTGCGTTTGGAAATGATGGATTTAATAGATTTGATGCAGGAACAGCTTAAACTGGATGTGATTAACATAACTCCTTATGCCTTAGCCAAATGGCGCCGCGAAATCACTCCGCAGCTGGAGCAAGGGTTTATCGAAGATGTAGTAATTAATGTTGAGGTGGATGTGATAATACAGAATACTGGCGAGTTGGGTTAACAACACTTTTCAATCCTGAGTGAGATTAGTCTCCTGGGAATAGTAGTTATAAAGTTAATATACTCCAGACAGGTAACCTTTTGCCATCCTCTCCAATATTGTGTACTAAAGAAGGAAAGGAGGGTAAAAAATGTCTGCAAGAAGGGATGATTTTAGAGAAGGGTGCCATAACGATCATCGCTGTACCGAAATATGCTTTTTCCCCAGGCAGGATGCATATATTGCCGAGTTTTATCCCGATACGAATTTTGGCCAGGTACCATTCTTATATGTGAGCCAGTATGACTGTCCTACTCCCCCTGATCCCTGCCCTTGCCGGGATGACTACCGCAGCCTAATTCAGTTTGATCTTTGCAGTTTGTGCTGCAATTTTATTCCGCCCAACAGTGAAATATGCTTTGCTTACCTGGTGCTGAGCATTTATCGTAATGAGGTTCCTTATGATATTCAGGTTTGTGCCCATCGTGTCTTGCAGCCCTGGAAAGAATTTGCTGTAACCTGGAACAATCAGCCCTTGTTTGATCCGGATCCAGTAGATTGTACTACTGTCAGTCCAGGGGAGTTTGGAGAAATATACTTTGATATCCGTTCTCTGGTGGAGGGGTGGTATTCCGGCTGTATTGCCAATAACGGTATACTGTTAATAGGAAATGAGGAGGTCAACAGCTTGGTTGGCTTCTACAGCCAGGAATATCCTGACAGCAGACTGTGGCCCCGGCTGGTGGTAGGTTATAAGCAGCATGACTGCTCTTGTGATTAGGAAAGATAAGTTCTAGCTAAAACACCCGTGGGAGGACTCGCGGGTGTTTTTACGTGCCAAAACAGGCTGTCGATAAAGCAGCATCTGAGTATGGTGTAGTCGCTGAATCTGCTGATATAATGTGAAAGGTGGGGAAGCACAGCATATATAACACAAATTCTGCAAGGGTGGGTGAACAAATGTACGAGGATATCTACAAACAAAAGCTAGTCTCTGCTCGGCAAGCTGCTGACATGATCAAACCTGGTGACATTGTTATGTATGCTACTTTTCTGGGAAGGCCGGTGGATTTTGACCATGAATTGGCGGCCCGGGCTGAGGAATTAACCAATGTCCAGGTATACTGCTGCGGGGATATGCCATCCCCTATTATGCAGACGCCCTTAGCAGGGCCAGAGCATTTTACCTGCAACAACTGGTTCTTTGGAGTTCAGGATCGTAAAATGCATGATCAGGGCAAAATGTTTTACTGTCCTATCCAGTTCAGCCAGCTCCAAGATATAATTGCCCATTATATGCCCAAACTGGATTATTACGTGTAGCAGGTGAGCCCTATGGACCGCTATGGTTATTTTTCCTTTGGCCTGGCTAACACTTACAGTTTTGAGGCCTGTATGAAGGCTGACAAGGTCATCCTGGAGGTCAATGAAAATATGCCCCGGGTTCCGGGAGGATCTGAGGATGCCATACATATTTCCATGGTGGACTACATAATTGAGGGAAGCAATAGTCCCTTGTTTGAAATGCCGCCTGTCAAACAGGCTGATGAAGCTGACCAGGCTATGGCCCGTCTTATACTGGAAGAAATCGAGGACCGGTCCTGCCTGCAATTGGGTATTGGGGCTTTGCCCAATCTACTGGGGGAATTGATATGCGATGCCGGACTTAAAGACCTGGGTATCCATACCGAAGTGTACACCGAATCGATGACCCGCCTTTTTCAGGAGGGAATAGTTACTGGCTTATACAAAACCACGGATCGGGGCAAAATAGCTTTCTCCTTTGCTCTGGGTTCCCGTAAAACCTATGATTTCATGCACCAAAACCCGCTTATGGCCAGCCATTGCGGCCGCTATACCAATAATCCACGGATTATTGCCATGAATGACCGGGTAATGGCCATTAATAATGTAGTGCAGATTGATCTTTTCAGCCAGGTCTGTTCAGAAAGTGCCGGTCCCCGGCAGATATCGGGAACCGGAGGTCAATTGGACTTTGTAACCGGAGCCTGGTATTCCAAAGGCGGCAAAAGCTTTTTATGCTTGCGGAGTACCTATGCTGACCAAGTGGGCAATATTCATTCCCGCATAGTACCTATGCTTACCCCGGGAAGTATAGTCACCACTCCTCGTACCGCTGTAGATTATATTGTGACTGAGTACGGTAAAGTACGTTTGAAAGGCAAACCTACTTGGGAGCGTGCGGAGTTGCTGATAGGCATTGCTCATCCCCAATTTCGGGATGAATTGGTTCGTGAAGCCGGGAAGCTGAATATATGGCGCCGCACCAACCAACAGGATGACTAAATGTATTATAGAAAGATTGCAGTATAAGCCCCCCGTTACCTTTAGGCAACGGGGGGTTTGTGTTTGGTGAGGCTTTTTAGTAGTCGAAGGATTCCAGGGGAATTTCTAGAACGGAGGTATCTCCATCCACGATGACACTTGACAGGTAAACGATATGCGGGGTGACATTGCGCAGGAACCAGCGGGCAGCCATAACCTTGCCAGTGTAGAAATTATAATCATGATGATCCTTGCCTAATTCCTTAATTTTTTTCAATGCCACCAAGGCTTGATCCAACAGCAGGTGAGAGGCGTGAAGTTCCGAGGTGGCTGTTAGCACCCGGCGGGAATAGGTCGGAATTAAGGCAGGATTGTTGGCACGCCAGTCTTTTAAGGTTTGCATTATCTCATCATAGGCTTGCAGTGCGGTCCCCAAGTTGTTAAATTCCTTTTTCAGTTCATCTGTACTTTTGTTCGCTTCATAAAAGTCCCGGATTTCCTGAATGAAGCCAGCAAATACTTTGCCATTCTCCATTCCCATTTTGCGTCCCACCAAATCCAGGGACTGGATAAAGTTGGTTCCTTCCCATATTGAGTAGATTTTCATATCCCGGGCGATTTGCGCTACCGGGTATTCTTCACAGTAACCGTAACCACCATAAGCTTGAATAGCTTCAGCACACAGCCACCAGCCTTCATCACTGGGGAAAGCCTTGCAAAGAGGGGTAACTATATCCACATAATACCTGGCCTTCTGCCTCTCAGCTGGATCGGGATCATCCTCGCGGATATCAAAGTGGAACAGGGCTTTCATCAACATGGCGCGAAATGCTTCGGTATAGGCCTTACCCATTAACAAGGTGCGGCGAATATCTTCGTGATTTATGATGGTAACCCTTTCTCCCCGGGGATTGGTAAAGGGACGTCCCTGTACTCTTTCCCGGGCATAGTCACGAGCATTGTAAAAGGCGTTGGCTACACAGCATTGAGCCATATGTCCGGTTTCCATCCTGGCCAAGTTCATCATCTGGAACATCTGGGCCATACCTTCCCCGCGGCCATCATTTTCCAGCGGATTCTTACCAATCAGCCACCCGCGGCAGTTATCATTCTCCCCGAAGGCCAGGGCAGCAGTGGCGGAACCATGTTGACCCAGCTTATGCTCCAGGCCTGTGGTGATAACATCGTTGTCTTCTAAACTGCCATCAGGATTAACCCAGTATTTGGGAACAATAAACAGGGATATGCCAGCAGTTCCCGGCCGGGCCCCTTCTACCCGGGCCAGGTATAAGTGGATAATGTTTTCCGTAAAATCATTGTCACCGCCTGTAATAAAGATCTTATTACCCTTAATTTTGAATACACGCGGATCGTCAGTAGGGTAGGCTTTGGAGAGAATATCTCCTACGTCCGATCCGGCACTGGGCTCGGTCAGGCACATGGTACCAGCCCAGGTACCATCCATCATTTTCGGCAGAAACATCTGTTTTAAGTCTTCGTCTGCGAAGGTCTGAATCAGATCAGCAGCTCCGCAGGTAAGCAAAATATAAGTGTAAAAGACTGGATTTGCTGCAGTTATTAACTCATTGACGGCTGCCTGCAGTATATGCGGCATAACCAGTGCACCTTCAGATCTGTCTATGTTGCTGGTACCCCAACCCTCTGATTGTAGCATCTTGAACAGAGGACCGAAACTTTTCGGAAGAACTGTTTTGCCGTCTACCAGCTTGGCCGGGTTTTTGTCGCCATCGTCATTGGTGGGTTCGATTACCTCCTTAGCCATCTTCAGGACCGGAGCCAGAAAAGCTTTAACATCATCTTTGGAGTAATACTCTTTATACCTGTCGTAATTAAATACCCTTTCAGTAGGAAGCCACTCCTGAATTATGAATTCCAGATCACGCGTGTTGAGATAGGCAAAATTTGCCGCCACTCTTAACCCCTCCTCTTTTTCTCTCTCGATCCCCGGGACTTGTTCTCCATTCCAGGTCCCCCTGCCCGGGGTGGTAATTTGGGTCAAAAAATACCTTATGCGCAGGTTAAATATCTCTGGTCCATAGGGAAGCCATAGCCGGACCACCGCCTACACATAGTGAGGCGCCGCCTAATGTGAGGTTGAGACGTTCCATCTCATAGTACAGAGCCACAACTATCCGCAGAGCTGTACAACCTACTGGATGCCCCAGGGCAATTCCAGAACCATTGTGATTACATTTGTCCATATCCAGTTCCAGACCAAACTCTTCTTTCAACATGCGGCCGACTCCTAAAAACTGAGCTGCAAAAGCCTCATTAATTTCCCAGTATTCCACATCCTCGTATTTCAGCCCCGCTAGTTTGAGGGCTTTGGGAATAGCCACCGCCGGACCTAATCCCATTACTTTGGGGTCCACTCCTTGGGCAGCGAAGGTTATCAATTTCATTAAAGGAGTGATGCCCAGCTCCTGCGCTTTTTGTTTAGACATCACTACCACAGCAGCGGCACCATCATTTATCCCAGAGGCATTGGCTGCGGTTACCACCCCGCCTTTCTTAAAAGCAGGCGGAAGCTTGGCCATGGATTCGAGATTGGCATCTGGAATCATATGTTCATCAGTTTCATATAAGGTAATACCTTTTTTTGATTTTATTTCTACCGGTATGACCTCCCGTTTAAAGGTGCCTTCCTGAACAGCCCGTGTGGCTCTCTGATGGCTTATCAAAGCCAGTTGGTCACATTCTTCACGAGTAATACCATATTTTTCGGCTACATTTTCAGCGGTAATGCCCATGTGACCGGGTACCATCCCGTCAACTAGTCCGTCATGCAGCATGGCATCCTCAATAGAACCGGGCCCCATGCGATAACCGGTACGGGCTTTGGGCAGCAAGTAAGGAATATTGGACATGCTTTCTACCCCGATTACCAAGCCAACTTCAGTATTGCCCAGCATTATATTATTGCAGGCAATTTCCAAAGCACGCATGCCGGAAGCACAATTTTGATTAACATTACAGGCATTGCTGCTTACCGGAAGCCCTAGAGCCATAGCCACCTGCCTGGATGGAAGAGAACCCTGCATATGCGGGTAAACCTGCCCCATTACCAGTTCATCAATAATGTCAGTGGGTATTCCTGCCCGGTCAATAGCTGCACGGCCAACGTTGATAGCTAGGTCTTTAGCCTGTACATCTTTCAAACTGCCTAAGAATTTTGCTATGGCAGTTCGACAGGCACTAACGATAACAACTTCATGCACTAATAACTCACTCCTTCCCCTGTCAACCTGGTTGGTAAAATAATTTTGTTTTTTATCTATTTATAGAGAGAGGGGACAATTTTAATGCAGGTGTTTTCCAATTTTTTAATAAATGTGAATCACCTCCCTGCTGACATTTATTCATATGCAAGCAAGAATTATGCCATCACAATGTAAAATAGTGTAAATATGATTTAATGGAGTAGAGACGGGGATATCGGCCATTTTGAGATGACAGTATTTTTATCCAGGTATCGCATAATGCGAAGATGTGATGATAGTGGAATGTCTCTAAAAGGCTTTTGGCAGTATTCGCAAAAAGCGACCCTGCTTTCGCTTATTGCGAAACAGGGTCGTCCAGATAAGATCTTGTCCAGATAAAGGATCTGGATGTATGTCTATTATCACTTAGCTGATATTGTATTTTTTTAATTTTCTATATAGTACCGAAGGATGAATATCCAGCTGTTTGGCAGTTATACTCTTATTGTAGTTATTGGAACGAAGAGTGTTGATAATTAACTGGTATTCCAAAGACTCTACCGCTGCACTTAACGTGGCGGGTTTTTTCCCTAGGAGAGTATTTTTCTGAAGCAAGGTAGGAAAATGTTTTGGACGTAAGAAGCGCACTCCATCAAGATGGGCTAGATTTATCGCTCGTTCCAGTAGGTTTTCCAATTCACGAATATTGCCTGGCCAATGGTAGTTGATGAGCAGATCCAGGGCATCAGCCTCAATGCCTTCAATGGAGGTATTCAGCTTGTTATTCAACTTGGGGATTATATGATTGACCAGAGGTTCAATATCATCAGTTCGGTCCCGCAGGGGGGGAAGCATTAAGGTAACTACATTCAGCCGGTAATACAGGTCCTCGCGAAAGCGGCCGTCAGCCACTGCCTTTTCCAGATCGGTGTTGGTAGCCGCAATTATCCGGGCATCAGAATAAATAAGATCACTGCCTCCTACACGTTCAAATTCACGCTCCTGCAAAAAGGTTAGAAGTTTAGTCTGCATGGATAAAGGCATTTCGCCGATTTCATCTAAAAATATGGTACCTTTATCCGCTAGTTCAAATTTACCTTTTTTACCTCCTTTTAAGGCTCCGGTAAAAGCACCTTCTTCATAGCCGAATAATTCAGATTCTATTAAATTCTCCGGAATACAAGCGCAGTTAATGCGGATAAAAGGGAAGCTGCGCCGTACGCCGGCATGATGGATAGCATGGGCAAATAACTCCTTTCCGGTACCACTTTCTCCGATAATTAAAACATTGGAACTATTGTTGGCGACCTGAGCACACCAAGTTTTTATACGTACCATGCGGCGATTATTGCCAACTATGTCATCTAAAGTGTATTTGCTCTGGTATTTATGGTTGCAGCGAGAGTTATCATCATTCAAAACTATCATGTCTGCCATTAATTTAGCAGTAGACATGTCCAAAAATAGGGTTTTTGCCATAGCCCCAATAATTTGCCCATTGCTATAGATAGGTACGCGCATGGAAATCATTTCCTTATTATTTACCGTGCACAGTTCGCACAGGTTAGCTTCTCCGGTTTTTACCGTTTGAGGTAATCGTGATTTAGGTACCACTTTTTGTATGGGTAGGCCGATAATACTGTTACGATCTACTCCTAAAATATCTGCAAAGGTTTCATTAACCAGCAGTATTTCACAATCAGTGTTAATATAGATGACTCCCATGTAAGGGTTGTTAATCACATGCTCCATGACATGCAGCATTTCCCGGTCATTAATATTCATTTTTAGTCCCCCCCGCTTACATTACTAAAGGTAATGTTCTAATAATATTAACATAAATAGCTATATATAAATTATAATTAGTAAATTGTGGCAGGGAAAACGCTATTATACTGCATAACTTCAAGGATTTTAGACAGAATACAATTAGGCCACCGAAATTGCTCAACAAAAAAAGGAGGATGATTTGTGAGCGATCGCAACGACAACCGTAATCGTCAGAACAACCAGAATAATAGAAACGACAACAATCTGCAGAATCGCCGGGACAATAATAGAAACGATAGGGACAACAATCTGCAGAACCGGAACCGGGACAAAGACATTCGTTAGTTCTGACAAAAAGAACCGTTCTCTATGGTGGAGAACGGTTCTTTACCGACTGGTTAGCAGCAAGTAAATCTGTAAGCGGAGTTCTGTATTAGATAGTCATCTCTCTGGGATGCCAGTTGCCTGACACCTCTAGCGACCTTACCCGGGAACAGAGCGGGCCACTCCATTGTTCCCCTATTTGGTCTTGCTCCGGGTGGGGTTTACCTAGCCGTTTAGTCGCCTAAACGCTGGTGAGCTCTTACCTCACCGTTCCACCCTTACCTGGCTGCTGCCAGGCGGTTTGTTTCTGTGGCACTAGCCTTAGGGTCGCCCCCACTGGACGTTATCCAGCACCCTGCCCTGCGGAGCTCCGACTTTCCTCAGATTATGCATCTGCGACTATCTGATTTACTTGCTCATTTCAGCACAAAACATTATACATAATTGCTATAAAGATGTAAAGGAATCGGTATCAATTGATAAATATTTTTGTCAGAAAGCAGTACTTTTCAGCAGGAGACTAATTTTTTATAGAGAATATAAACATAGGAAAAGGAGCGCTAACTCTGGACGGTTTTAGCAGTTTCTTGTTTCATTTGGGGAATTGGAATACAATATTTAGTAAAGGTCAGGAGGGGGGTACAGTTGGTGGAAATATTCAACAACAACTTGGTCGCATTCTTAACAGTGATTTTGGGAATTTTTATATTTCTGAAATTCTGTTCCTGGGCCAAGAGGTTTCAGCTTTCGGCAGGGGTAAAGAAGTTAATCTATATTCTTACCGGAGTTGGATTAATTGGTTTTAATGTCTATTATTCCATGGGCAATAAAGCCATTATTGCCAGCGGCGATTACAGTGTAGCTACCAACGCCTTGCTGGTATCACTGATATGGGTCTTTATCTTTGCTTTTGCCCTGATGGCGGAAACTAAGTCTGAATAGTGGTAGACTAGGTTATGAAGCATTGGTTAAGAATTAACAGAAAAATAAGCTGCAACGAAAGGGTAACCTGCCGTTGCTAACCTATTGAGCATCTGGGCGGCTAAGGCCGCCTTTTTCATGCCCAGTTCACAAGCTTGGGGGCAGGATAGTGAGTGATCCGGTAAAAATTCAAGTGAACACAACAGACGGAAAGCAGCGGGTATTATGGACCCTGCCAGGCAAAAGTCTCTGGGAAGTATTAACTGAAGGTGGCTATCATCCGGGAGGAACCTGCGGTGGTCATGGGATTTGCGGCAAATGTAGGGTAAAGGCTACCGGTGATATAAGCCCCATGGATGAAATCGAGCAGAACTGGCTGCTCCCTGGTGAGATTAATCGTGGTGAGAGGGTGGCCTGTCGCTGTATTGTATGGGGCTCAGCTGAAGTTTACCTACCGGATGAAATGTATACCCCTAAACACGGTTTAGATCCAGGAACCAAAATGGGTTTGGGCAGAGCCACATGCCGGAGAGTTTTGTTGCCTGGATTGGATCCCCAGGAGCCAGTTCCAGTTTACCAGCGGCTCAAGAACGCTTTGGGTATGGATGACCTAATGCTGCCGGTGGACACTCTGCAGGAACTAAGCCGCATGGATCGTATAGGCCGGCCTTCTTTGGAAGTAAACGCTTTGGTTTTGGATGGAACAATATGGCGGGTGAGCCGGGAATATCCCAAGGCTTATGGCCTGGCATTGGATGTGGGAACTACCAGTTTATGGGCGGGATTGATTGACCTGGAAAGCGGAGAGACGGTGGCAATATCATCCCAGCTTAATATGCAGCGGGTTTATGGAGCCGATATAATATCGCGAGTGAGCTACTGCCTGGAACATTTTAACGGACCGGATGAGCTGCACCAGGTATTAATAAATAATATCAATGCTATGATCGAAGATTTGCTGGACAGAACTGGTGCTTTTCCGGAGGACATTTATGAGACGGTAGTGGTTGGGAACCCGGTTATGATACATTTTTTCCTGGGCCTGCCAACCACTGGTTTCGCCAGTCATCCCTATCAGGGACTATTTGTGGATCAATTGACAGTTGCGCCAGCCTCCCTAAATCTGCAGGTAAACCGTTCAGGTAAAGTTATTATACTTCCCCAAGTGAACGGATTTGTAGGAGCAGATACCATCAGCTGTTTGCTAAATATTGCCGATTGGGATAAATCCTCATTTATCTTGCTCGATATTGGCACCAACGGAGAAGTGGTGGTGGGTAACCAAGGGAAGTTGTGGGCAACATCAGCCGCGGCTGGACCGGCTCTGGAAGGAGGTCATATTCGCTGTGGTATGAGAGCCAGCGAGGGGGCCATTGACAGGGTTGTTTTTAGCGAAGAAGATGGATGGCACTACCGGGTAATTGGCGGAGGTTATCCGCGCGGCATCTGTGGATCAGGTGTAATAGACTTAACAGCAGCCTTATTAAAATCAGGCTGGATAGATAAGTACGGCACTATTATTGATAAAGGTGACGACCGGACCATAGCGGTTCAGATGGGAAGTGACGGGGCAGAACTGGTATTGCGTGACCCAGATGGGAATTGGCCGGCCCCCATAATATTCAGCCAGGAGGATATACGTAAGGTACAGCTAGCTAAAGCAGCTCTGCGTACAGCTGTGGATCTGCTTATGGAGAAAGCAGGATTGAGAGCTGATAATATTCAGCATATCTACTTAGCAGGTGCTTTCGGGAATTTCCTCGATGCGGTCAACCTGGTAGCCTTAGGATTGCTCCCCCAAGTCAAATTGGATATAATTCTGCCTATTGGCAATGCTGCTGCTAGCGGTGCGGTTGCAGCCCTGGTATCCCTGGCCAAAAGACAGGAAGCTAGCCGGATACAAGGCGGTATCAACTATGTGGAACTGGCCAATTTGGCTAATTTCCAAAGCCGGTTTCTCGAACAAATGAACTTTTGAAATTATCATTTTCTTTCCAGGTAATAATCCATTAATGCAAAGGATTGTGTCCGCCGATACAGAATTCCGTATTAAGAACCAAAAATGGTCTGTAAACGGACCCAGGATCTGCTTAACGAAAAAGTAATATTAAAATGAGGTGATGGAATGAAGTTTGATGGGAAAGTAGCACTGGTAACCGGTGGTGGAACGGGAATAGGCAAATCAGCTGCTATAGCCTTAGCCCGGGAAGGTGCTAAAGTAGCCGTAGCAGGTAGGCGCAGCGGGCCGTTAGAGGAAACAGTTCAAGAAATTAAAGCCATCAATGGAGAGGCTATAGCTATACCCACAGATGTTACCAAAGTCAGTGATATCGAGGCCTTACGCGACAAGATTGATTCTGCCTGGGGAAGATTGGATATTTTAATTAACAATGCAGGAAGTGCCATGCGCAAACCCTTCCTGGAAACAACTTTGGAAGACTTAGATTACATTTACAATGTAGACCTGCGCAGTGTATTTGCAGTATCGCAGATTATGGTTCCTCTGATGCTGAAAGGCGGAGGGGGTAGTATTATCAATATATCTTCGATACTAGGGCTGTTTGGCGGGAAAAACTCTACCGCCTATTGCGCAATGAAGGGTGGGGTAGTGAACTTAACCCGGGCCATGGCCACCGATTTGGGCCCCCAGATAAGAGTAAATTGCTTATGTCCTTCCCATATTGTCACTCCTATGATGCAGCCGGAAATTGATCGCCTGGAGGCTGCAGGCAAGATGGATAAGTTAAACCGGCTATTTCCCATGAAACGGGTAGCTTATCCGGAAGATATGGACGGAGCCATCCTCTTCTTTGCTGGTGATGATTCCAAGTGGCTGACCGGCAACATCATGCTAATTGACGGAGGTTTGTCCTGCTACGTTTAACCTGTCTAAACTAAAAAGCCAGGCTGGCAGGCCTGGCTTGAGAGTGTCAAAAAAGTTGCTAAAGAGAGATCGCCACGTCGCTACGCTCCTCGCGATGACATACCAGAAGGCCATCTTATGTGTCATTGCGAGCCCTGGAGGGGCGTGGCAATCTCGAACTTCTAACCATTAATAGACTT
>JAKPGY010000002.1 GCA_029550685.1 Bacillota bacterium | reverse complement strand
CGAACAGTGGAGTGAACCCAAAAGCTTGCTTGACAAGCTTTTACTCCGTGTACTATAATGAACCTTGCTGATAGCAAATCAACTTGTTTGTGCGGCAGTGGCGGAATCGGCAGACGCGCTAGATTCAGGATCTAGTCTGTGTAAGCAGGTGGGGGTTCAAGTCCCTTCTGCCGCACCATAATACCATGATAGTTAGGGAGCCTGAAAAGGGCTCCTTTATTGGTTTTCGTTACTTTAAACAGTATAATTAGCTACCTATAATCTGCTTAGAATTTTGAGGAATAACACCAGAATACTGACTCCAATTACCAGAGTAAGCAGCACCAGCAAAACTGCTGCCCGGTTGGATAACAGCTGTTGTAACCACTTTGGAATCAAATCAAATCCTCTCCTAAAAGAAATTAAATATTAGCGATGTCCTACTAATAGGCAAATTAAGGGTGACAAAAACTGCAGGGAATATAACCAGAAGTTATGGCTTCGTCGTAACTATTAAAATACTGGCGATTATCTTCCTTAATCTGCTTTACTAAATTGCATTCCAATCTATGAAAGCGAGAGCTATGTAAACTGGCTACATATAATGAAGCATTTTCATCAACATTATAATTTTCATTTCTGTAATTACCGCTTAATCAAGGAGTATCGTTGCCGGTGAAGGTGTGAGAAGCATTGTTAGCAGGAATTTCTGTACTGGTGGGTGCGGCTTCTGGAAACATTTCTGGCTCTGCCGGCAAAGAGCTGCTATCAGCGGTGATCAGTTGGCTGTAAAGGTTTTGAAAAATCTGGGCAGCTGCCAGCAACTGGCGAATAATCAAGATTACGAGTATAAAACCCACTGTTATTAGTACCCAGTTAAACATTATATTCCCGCCTTTTATGCCTTAGAGAATTCAATGAATTACAGTTTTAATCCCATGTGGTACGCTGAATAGAAGACCCCGGGACGAAAGTATTCGCGCTCTATTGTACCTTCAATAATAAACCCCATAGATTGATAAAGCTTTATAGCTCTGATGTTGTCAGTGCGAACTTTCAAATTGATTTTTTTTATATTGTTTTGGCTGGACCATTCCAGCATGGTCTCGATCATGTGACGAGCCAGTCCATAACCCCAGAATTCAGCCAATACAGAAACACCGAATTCGCCCTGATGGCGGGTGAATGGCCAGCGGCCGCGCTGAAAGTTTAAGCTGGCCACAATACGGGTTGTATCTGCTGCCAACAAAAACAGGTTATCCGTCCTACGCGATACATAATCCAGGTATTTTCCGGCTTCTCCGGTACTCATAGTTACCTGTTCAGAGCAGAAGGCTAGAAAATCCGTTTCATCTCCTACCTGTCGAAGATAATGGAGCCAAGCGGAAGCATCCTTGGCTGATGCGGAGCGCACGGTTATTAATCTGTCCTTTATATATATTGTGTAGGGAAGCAAGATTCTCCTCCTCATAACAGCTTTATTATAGTATGGAGAGAAGTAGTATTTCAGGATATACTAATACTATACCATGAGAAACCAAGCTTACCAGATTAACATAAAAGGAGGACTTTATGAACAAAATTGAGGTTCAATTCCAAAAGTTAGTGGACTGGGCACAGCTGCCGGAATACGAAACCTCTGGTGCAGCCGGATGCGATATAGCTCTGGCCTTAAGAGAGGAAATAGTACTATATCCCAATGAAGTGCAGAGTATATCTACTGGTTTGGCTATGCGCATTCCGGATGGCTATGAGGCCCAGATTCGCAGCCGGGCTGGTATGGCCAGGAAAGGAGTAATTGTAGCAAATGCACCAGGAACAATCGATGCTGACCATCGAGGCGAAGTAAAGGTGCTGCTGGTTAACATCGGTACCAAACCCGTTAAAATTGTTCCCGGACAGAAAGTGGCTCAGATGGTTTTCAGTCCAATAGTACAGGCTCAGTTCCAGGAAGCATAGCTGAAATGAATAATTAGACTGTTAACTTTGATCAAATTGAGAAACAGATTGCTATGGAGGGACTAGAATGAAAAAGTTTCATCTTCAGTCAGAGGAAACAGTATTGGTGATAATTGATTTGCAGGAAAAATTAATGAATGCCATGAAGGACCGGGAACGTGTATATAAAAATACCGTGTTGCTGTTGGAAACAGCCAAACAATTCGATATACCGGTTGTTGTCACTGAGCAATACCCCCGGGGACTAGGCAAGACTGTGCCGGAAATAACCCAACACCTGCCGGAGCATTCCTTGGTTGAAAAGACTCATTTTTCAGCATGTACACCTGACTTTATTGATATCCTCAGCAATATTAAACGGAAGCAGGTAATCATTACCGGCAGTGAAACCCATATATGCGTGTTCCAAACTACCCGGGATTTAATGGAAGCAGGTTATCAGGTTTATATTCCCAGGGATGCAGTTTGCTCCCGCACCGATGAAAACTATGAGAATGGACTGGATCTAATGAAATCTGCTGGGGCAGTCATTACCAATATCGAGACCATTATTTTTGATCTTCTCAAACAGTCCGGGACCGCACCTTTTAAGGCAATATCTCCATTGCTAAAGTAGTGAGGTTAAAAAGTTATAATGCTTTTTCATGAAGTAGCTATCAAATGGAACTGGATTAACCTGGTACCGTTAATGTGAATAATATTGAGTTTAATTTGACAAATTGAAAAAGTAACTCTATACTTGTTCTTTGGGTGCGCTCATCGCCCCAAAACCAGTATGGATATTTAGATGCGGCATTCTAGAAATGCCGTTTCTATTTTGAAAGGTATATTTTATCTAGGAGTGAAGAAGTAATGTTGGAAAAACTGCGTAATATAGGCATAATCGCCCATATAGATGCAGGGAAGACTACAACCACGGAGCGTATTCTTTTTTATACCGGTTTGACCCATAAGTTGGGGGAAACTCACGACGGGGAAAGTGTAATGGATTTTCTGCCCTATGAGAAAGAAAGGGGTATAACCGTGGCATCAGCAGCTACTCGCTGCGTATGGCGAGAACATGCCATCAATATAATTGACACACCCGGCCACGTTGATTTTACTGCTGAGGTAGAAAGAAGTCTGCGTATACTCGATGGAGTAGTAGTAATATTCTGCGCCAAAGGCGGAGTTGAACCACAATCGGAAACCGTATGGAGACAGGCTGATAAATATCGCATCCCGCGTATCGCCTATGTAAACAAAATGGATGCAATAGGGGCAGATTTTTTCCGGGTAGTTGAACAGATTAAAGGACGGCTGGGAGCAAATCCGGTGGTAGTCAGTATGCCGGTGTATGAGAATGAAGCTCTGGCCGGGGTAATTGATTTGATTAAAATGGTTTATATTACGTTCGGAGGCCGGTTGGGTAATGAGATACAGGAGCAAGAAATTCCTGAACAATACCGGCAAGCAGCTGAAGAACAACGTCATTTAATGATCGAAAGCATCGCAGAACAAGACGAAGCTATACTGGAGCTTTACTTAGATAATAAGCTCATTACCGAGAATGACATTATTAATGCTGTTCGCAGGCAAACGGTTGCAAACAACATAGTACCAGTTATATGCGGAAGCTCATACCGCAATATTGGGGTGCAGATACTTCTGGATGCTATTGTTGACTACCTGCCGTCTCCGCTGGAAGTGGATATTCCCATGGCTACTCATGTAGAAAGCGGCCAAACTCTGGAGATACTTCCGGAAGCTCAAAATCAGTTTGCGGCTTTAATCTTTAAGATTATCAGTGACCGGCATGTGGGGAAACTAGCATTTGCTCGAATTTATTCAGGAACCTGTAAGGCAGGCACTTATGTATTCAACAGCACCAAGGGTAAAAAAGAACGTATTGGCCGCCTGGTCAAGATGCATGCTAACCACCGGGAAGAGGTGGAATCTGTTCAGGCCGGAGATATTGCAGCCATAATAGGATTAAAAGATATTGGCACCGGGGATACCATATGTGATGAAGACTTCCAGGTGATGTTGGAATCGATAACCTTTCCCGAACCGGTTATTCAAATTGCTATTGAACCTAAAACTCAATCCGATCAGGCCAAACTGGGTGAGGCGCTTAACCGGATTTCGGCAGAGGATCCAACCTTTAAGGTAGTCTATAACCATGATACCGGGCAGACCCTTATATCCGGCATGGGTGAATTACATTTGGAAATAATAACTGAGCGTCTTAACCGGGAATATGGAGTTGATTTTACTATAGGTCAGCCGCAAGTAGCCTATAAAGAAACCATATCCCATAGCGCCGAACATGAAACCCGCTTCGTCAAACAAACCGGCGGCAAAGGCCAGTTTGCTCATGTAATTTTACGACTGGAACCTGGTGAAGGATTTGAATTTACCAGTCAGGTAGTGGGCGGCAATGTACCCCGGGAATATATTCCAGCGGTAGAAGCCGGAGTGCGACAGGCTTTGGAAGAAGGGGTAGTAAAAGGTTATCCCGTCGTTAATGTGAAGGCTACTCTTTTAGATGGTTCCTACCACGAAGTCGATTCCTCGGAAATGGCTTTTCGTACTGCAGCGATGATGGCCACCCGGGAATGCTTGAAAAAAGCCGGATCGCATTTGTTGGAACCGATTATGAAACTGGAGATAACCTCACCTGAGGAATTTACCGGCAACATTATCAATAATATAAGCAATCGAAGGGGACGTCTTGAATCAATGTCTTCAGAAAACAACACCCAAATCATCAGGGGGAGGGTGCCGCTGGCCGAACTGTTTGGATATTCAACCACATTACGTTCTTTAACCCAGGGTAGAGCTGGGTTTTCCATGGAGTTCTCTCATTACGAAAAACAGCCAGTAGCCAGTTAACGAAAATTAAGTGATATACACGATAATTAAGTGATATAGTTTTTCAACACTATGAAGGCCTCTAAAGTCTAGAGGCCTGAGAGTGTCAAAAAATTAGCTAAAAGAGATCGCCACGTCGCTACGCTCCTCGCGATGACATACCAAAAGGCCATCTTATGTGTCATTGCGAGCCCCGGAGGGGCGTGGCAATCTCGAACGTCTAACTGCTAAAAGACTTCTTTGACAGTCTGAGGCCTCTAAAGTCTAGAGGCCTTCAATTTTTCCAGGGCGTTTTCTAATTCTGTTAAGAGAATTTCTATACCGTCAAGTTTAGTATGGTTAGACCAGGAATATAACTGTGCTGCTAATTGGGAAATCGGTTCAAAACCATACATTCCCGCAGTACCTTTAATGTCATGGGCTATATGGGCTACACTTTCCCAGTCCCTGTTTTCTTGAGCCTTTCTCATACGAACCAGGTCTAATTCCAGCATGGCAATGAATTCAGGAAGAAACTCTTTGCGTAAGCACTGGAAATCCCTTTCACTGAAAGCCGCACCATCATGATAAACCAGATGACTATCAATTATTGAAAAAAGTGTTTCACTGGAAAATGGCTTGGCTAAATAGGCATTGCAGCCGGCTTGTAAACATTGGTGCTGTTCTCCATCCATAGAAGAAGCCGTTAGAGCTATGATCGGCAAACTAGAGTAACGGGGATTACAACGTATTTGACGTACTGTTTCATATCCACTCAGGACGGGCATCTGCATGTCCATCAGTACTATGTCTACAGGATGAGCTTGTAGCAACGACAGGCACTCAAAACCATTACTGGCTTGTAAGACTGCAAAACCCTTGCGCTTCAGCATAAGTGTAAGTATGCGGCGATTTACATCATTATCATCTACTACAAGTATGTGGCGCCCGGTCACAGTTGAAGCAACATGCTTCCTTTGGCTATTGATCAAATTGTGCATGGGAACTGGCTTAGGAATTTCAACGGGTATTACAAAGGTGAAAGTAGTTCCTTGGCCTAGCTGGCTGGTTACCGTAATGTTGCCTCCCAAAAGTTTTACTAACTCCCGGCAAATGGCTAAGCCAAGACCTGATCCATCGC
Source organism: Bacillota bacterium (assembly GCA_029550685.1). Lineage (GTDB taxonomy): Bacteria > Bacillota > Syntrophomonadia > Syntrophomonadales > Syntrophomonadaceae > DTU018. The sequence continues at coordinate 21,869 of JAKPGY010000002.1, read as the reverse complement.
CATCGTAAACATTAGCTTTCTGAAAAGCATCGAAAACAATAGATAATTTGTCTTCAGGTATACCTACCCCGCTGTCTTCCACAGAAAACTCAAGCCATAGCTTATTAGGTGTTGTTGCAGGAGGGTTATCAGCAATTCTTACCCGGATGGTAATATGACCTTGACTAGTAAATTTAGCTGCATTGCTAAGAAGGTTTAACATAATACGTCTTAATTGCAGGGGATCACTAATCAAAAGATTAGGAATATCCGGATCAATTTCAGTGTAGACCATAATCTTACTGGGATCTATTCTTGTTTGAATCATGAGAAGGCATTCTTCGACCAACTGCTGAAGGTAGAATTCGCGTTGTACAGAAACCGCAAATCCGGCTTCAATACGGGAAAGATCAAGAATATCATTAATTAAGCCTAATAATACTTCACTGCATTGCTGAATAGTCAGAATAAGATCTCTTTGGTAGTCAGTCATCAATTCTTTAGACATCAGCTCACTAGCTCCGATGATACCTAACATTGGGGTACGGATATCATGGCTGATGTTGGTAAGAAGGCTGGTTTTGGCTTGACTGGCCATCTCTGCTTCCCGGCGAGCACGGATTATAGCTGTTAAATCTGATACAACCGTAGCTAGGGAATAATCTGAATTATCCATTGGGGCTAAAGGCACTGCACATAGGCGTAAGTAATGGGTGGACCCGTCAGGGTGAGAATACTCGATTTCACAATCATGTTGATCCTGAAGCAACTGCACCCAAGAATGTATAAGCTCAATGGTAGCTGGGTGATTCATTAGGTTATTAATGCCAAGTATCTGTTCCAGCCTTTTGTTATAATACTGAATTTGACCATGAGCATCAGTGGCAAACACTCCTTCGCTGATCTGGTCTAATATTTGGGCTTGATATGATATTTTGATTTGGGCCTCTTTTAATTCGGTAAGATCTTTAATAATACCATAACTGCCCACTATGTTACCTGAATCGTCATATAAGGGAGCCGGATTTATATAGGTAGGCAGAGGACTACCTGTTTTGGAACGCAGGGTAACTTCATAGCAATCTTTTTGCCCAATGCGTCGTTTACTGATGCCTCGCAGCATAGCTAACTGATCCTGGTGGCTATAGGAGAAGTTGAGCAGATTATGATTTATTAGTTCATCCGGAGCATAACCTAACATTTTAACCAAAGCCGGATTAACATACATTATGTTCAAGCGGGTGTCAACCACGAGAAAGCCATCCGCCAGATCTTCGATAAGACGGCGGTATATATCCCCGCAGTTTGTCGCCTGTACTGGAAAGTGGTCAAGATGATTAGAATTGGATGTACAGTTGTTAATTCCTGGCCAGGAGAAAGCAAAGAAGTTATCCACAATCGACCCCCCTTACTTTCACTAGATCAAGTATATAAAAAAATAAGCACTTTTTGTAGAAGATAAGATACTAGTATTACTGAAATCAATAAATGATTTGTCCACACGGGGACCTGTTTTAAGGTGATACAACCGATATGGTATAAGGTGAGACTACGGTTAATAGGTTAAACATCTCGACCATAAAAGTTTAGAGGACAGATCGACTGCCCTCTAATAATTAGGATAATCTGTTTTTACTGAGAAGTAGCACTGATATTATTGGAGAATGAAATTGTTTCTGCTAATTTTCCTAATTCCTCAGCGGATAAGGTGCCATTCAAGGTAACCTGATAAGCCTGGCCGCCTACATCAATGTTATAGATTACTTCCACCTGGGGTTGGGAAGCTTTTCCAGCTAAAATTGGTGCCTCGGATAATGATTGCGATTCCTTATTCATCAGAGCTATAGAATCCAGGTTTTTAACATTTTGAAGAGTGATTACTAGTAAGCGGTTATCTTTATCCGTGTAGTGATATTCAATTATTGGGTCATTCTTATCCATATTGCTGTTTACCACATTAGTCAAGGTAAAGCTGCTGGGAACTTGCTGCGGTTTCGGCAAATCACTCACCTTATCAGATTTGCCGTCCGAGTCTGGGATACCACCCTGACGGCTGGGAGATTGAGCTTCACCAGTTTTCCAGTACATGACACCAAGCGGTGGATCGGCTGTCTCAGTACCTGAATCGGCCGGGACTGAACCATCCGATGCTGGTTCTGCTGTTACCGCCATCATTAACTCGGCAGAAGCATGGTCCGCTGCTGAACTATTATCAGGGGTAGTTACCGGCGGAGCAGACTCCTTGGCAGGAGATATATTGGCTTCTTCGCTGGATAATGAGCGTGGTGACATCTGGTCATAATTAATAGTAGAGGAAGTTTCTTCTGGTTTGGCCATTTTAGAAGCGGAGCGCATTTCCATGGCTGTTGGGTCTGAATCAGAAGAATTGCCAATTCCTACTGAAGGTGTATCTGCCACTTGTGGCCCTTTTTGAAATGGGATTATGTGTGGTGCAAAGATTGCCAAAAATACCAATAGGCCAGCTACTGCAGAAGTCAGAGCAATTTTCCTTACTCTAGCAGGGAAAGGTTTCCTGGTCCATCTTAAGTGTAAGGTAGCCGCATGATCTGCTTCAAAAATCTTCTGCATAACTCGTGGAGTAAAGTCATCAGCTAAAACGGGAAGGTCAGATTTGTCTCGTAACACCTGGTTCTCCAGGTTAGTTAACATGAACTGGCTATTGCAGCGGGAACACTCTTGCCGATGTTTATCCATTTCCATTTTGAGAGCAGAGGATAGATTGTTGTCACAGTAATCAAACACATAGCGATCAAAAAGCTGACAATTCACGTTTTACCCCCCTTTCCTCCCAGCGCTTAAGCAGCTCTTTACGCAATGCTTTGCGGGCTCGGTGTATTCTTACTTCAACATTTTCTTTACTGACTCCTAATACTTGTGCGATTTCAGCATTCTTCATATCCATTTGATAACGGAGCACCAAAACAGACCGGTATGATTCGGGCAGTTCCTGGATGGAAATACGAATGTCCTCCATTATTTCTTTACGTTCAAAAATAGCTTCAGGATCACCTTCCAATACTGAGGGATAATCTTCATAAGGTTGGCCAAAACTCTCATCAAAACTCAAATTAATCACTTTCTTTTTCTTGCGTAGATTACTTATGGCAGCATTGATCGCAATGCGGTGAATCCAGGGGCTGAACTTTTTACTCCTATCAAACTGGTATAGTTTGTTGTACACCAGTATGAATACTTCCTGAGTAATATCTTCAGCTTCTTGGTAGTGTCCTACCATGCGATAAACTATATGAAAAACCGAGTTTTTGTAACGATTCACTAACTCTTCAAAAGCTGCTGTATCTCCATGCAAAATACGGTCAGCGAGTGCTTCGTCGCTTATCAAAACCAACCAACTCCTCGAACGCGTTCAAACATTATACGCAGGGGATTTAGTATAGCTTACACCAGCAGCGACAAAAACGATATGGGAAAATAGTTCTGGGCTAACAGTGGAATGGAATGGTAATATTACATAAGTCTATGGTAAGGGGACCAATCATGAGAATTTTGGTGGATGCTGATGCTTGTCCGGTTAAGCAGACCATCGAAACGGTGGCCAGTGCTTTGGGCATACAGGTAATATGGGTGGCTAGTATCGAACATAATATTCATAGTCAATATGGACAGGTAATTATGGTAGACCATGCCCCCGAGGCTGCTGATCTGTTTATCATAAATCATATAATGCCAGGAGATATTGTAGTTACTCAGGATTTAGGCCTTGCTTCCTTGGTCCTGGCCAAGGGAGCCCAGCCAATATCTCCCTCTGGAAGAGTATGGCATGAAGAGGGTATGGAAATTCTGCTATACCAGCGTTATATAAATAAAAAAGCCAGACAGCAAGGATACCACATTGGTAAAACTGCTGCCAGGAACAACCAGGACGACCAACGATTCAAACAAGCTTTGCTGGATTTAATTAATGCTGGCTATTCGCAAAATAATTAGGACATATGCGCTGTTGCCGCCCTATATATGCATGTATATAATTAAGACAAAATATGTGAAAGGAAGAATATAATGTCTGATAAATGCAAAACTTGCCCTAGCGCAAATGGGTGCGCATCACAACCGGAACAGTGCGGGGTAGATCCTCAAAAAGCTTTGCTGGGATCATTGAATAGAATCGAAAATGTCATAGTAGTTATGAGCGGAAAAGGAGGCGTGGGTAAATCCTCGGTTACCGGACTTATTGCCGCTACTCTGGCAAAACAGGGAAAAAGAGTTGGAGTTTTGGATGCAGATATTACTGGGCCTAGTCAACCCAAGATATTTGGGCTGAAAGATATTGACTTAAAAGCTAGTGAATATGGTATTATTCCTCCTGTAACCGAACTGGGAATAAAAATAATGTCCATCAATTTCTTTCTCCCACATGAAGATGATCCTGTTATTTGGCGAGGTCCTCTACTGGCTGGGGCGGTCAATCAATTTTGGGGTGAGACCGACTGGCGTAACCTGGATTATATGATCGTAGATCTACCTCCAGGAACAGGAGATGTACCGCTAACTGTGCTGCAATCCCTCCCAGTAACAGGAATAGTCATAATCTCTTCACCTCAAGATCTAGCTTTCATGGTAGTCAAAAAAACCATAAAGATGACCCAGAAGCTAAATATTCCTATTCTAGGAATAGTCGAAAACATGAGTTTTGCTATATGTCCCCAATGTGGAGAAAAACTTGAGATATTCGGTAAGAGCCAGGGTGCTGACATTGCTCGGGAAAGTGGAATTGAATTTCTGGGTCAGCTTCCCTGGGATGCCTCCCTAAACAAATTGGTAGATGAAGGTCGCATTGAAGAATATGAATCTCCCGCTGCCCATGCGATGGTGGAAAAAATTATTCAGGTTTTGAATTCAATTTAGTAGGACCGCATTAATATGGAGCGATACACCCATCGTCCTGCGAGAGAGGTTTCAACAGCAAACGTTAAAAAATTGTATTTAGGAAAATATTAAATAACATTCTAACATAAATTTTGTGTATAATTTAGATAGGTAAGATTTAGGAACCTGAAAATTATGGTAAACTTCACCTTAACTTGCAAAGGAGGGGTTTTCAGTGGGAATCAAACTATTTTTGGAACTGAAAAACCTTTTTGCTGATCTGGCTTCAACCCTGATTTTGGGGAAGAATAAAGATGCTGCTCGTCTGGCCTTAGTATTATCTGAAAAAAGTAAGGCTCTGGCAGAGGAATTAGCTAAATAACATATACTAATGAAGAAAAAAAACCGCTGCTTTTCGGGCAGCGGTTTTTTTATGATATTTCATGAAAAAACGGCGATGATGTTCGTGCGTTTTTCTCTGATGTGCTGAGCAGGACGATAGTTTGAAAAAAAGAAGAAGTTTACACACCTCTCCCCTTGAAAATGGCAGTATAACCTATGCCGGAGCTGCTTCCCGGCTTGTTGTTTTCCCTCAAACCCCCGTACCCAATGTTTGCACCTGTTATTAAAATATTGCAGAAAACAGAAAACAAAAAATCCTCCTAGTTCGGAGGAATCGTTGTTTTAATGGTGGGCCATGAAGGAATCGAACCTTCAACCTTCTGATTAAGAGTCAGCTGCTCTGCCTAGTTGAGCTAATGGCCCATCTGATTGCCGCAATTGATATTATAGCGGCTGTACCGCAAGAAATCAAGGCTTAAATTAATGAATGCTAATCATCACATATACTTGTATGATTAAGATATAACTCACATATGATACTATGAAACCAAAGAAAAATATTTAAGCCACAAAAAGGAGGATCAATTAATGAATATGCTGGAAAAAGCTTTTTATCTCGGACTTGGCGTATTCAGTGTAACCAGAGAAAGAGTGGAAAAACTGGTCAATGAGCTAATGGAAAAAGGAGAAATAAGCCGGGAAGAAGCGGGACAGGTTATTGAAGATCTGATCAAAAAAGGGGAAGAAGAGAAAAAAGCTCTGCGCAATCTTATTCAGGAAGAAATGGGAGGACTGAAAAAGGACCTGACGATGGCTACCCGGGAGGAATTAGAGGAGCTAAAAGCGCGTATCGAGGAATTGGAAAAACGGCTGGAAAAATCCTAATCAACTAGTCAGCATTAGAATAACCCACGGAGGATTACCTCATGTTCGATATCAGTAAAAGTCGTGCTCGTCATTTGCCCCGTTATCGTGAGGTAGCTAATGTCCTGATAAAGCATGGCTTTGGGTTTATTTTTGATAGGTTTACTCTGCTTAGGATGAACATTGGCCGACCTAAATCAGAAACCAAGGCAAATTTGCGATCGCCTTATGTAGCCCGTCATTTGCGGCAAGCTTTCGAAGAATTAGGTCCTGCTTTTGTTAAACTGGGGCAACTGCTTAGCGTCAGGCCAGATTTACTGGCGCCTGCTTATATTGAAGAATTCGAAAAGCTGCAGGATGCGGTCCCTCCTTTTCCTTTTCATGAAGTAGTGCAGTTTTGCCAGGATGAAGGGCTGGATTTCGAGAACATATTTGCCAGTGTAAACTGTGAGCCTATAGCTGCTGCATCAATGGGACAAGTTCATGAAGCCTATCTCAAATCTGGAGAACATGTGGTTATCAAAGTTCAGCGTCCTGGTATCGAGTCCCAGGTAGAGACTGACCTGGAAATAATGATGGATCTGGCTAAGCTATTAGAAAAACGCACTAAATGGGGCCAGCTTTATAAAGTAAGTGAAATAGTGAATGAATTGAGTGAGGCTATCCTTAATGAGTTAGATTTTCATAAGGAAGCTCAAAATGCCGCCAATTTCTACAAACTATACCGTAATGATCCTACAGTGCGTATACCCAGGATTTACTGGCAATACTCTACCCGCCGGGTGTTAGTGATGGAATATGTGGGCGGCATTAAAATATCTGATCTGGACCGCTTAAAAGAAGCCCAATACGACCTGCAACTTATAGCTTCACGACTAATTGAGGCTTTGTTCAAACAGGTATACCACAATGGTGTATTTCATGCCGATCCTCATCCCGGCAATATTGCCATTGGGAAAGAAGAAATTATTGTGTTTTATGATTTCGGTCAGGTAGGAAGGGTAGAACACCAGGCGCGGGAAAAATATGTAGGTTTGCTAATAGGTATGATGCGTTACGACACCGAAGCAGTTACCCGTTCAATTTTGGAGATTGGTATTACCAACAAACCTGTCAATCGTGATGAATTGCGTAAAGATGTCAGTAAATTGCAGAACAAATATTATGGTATGCCCTTGTCCCAGATAAATGTTGCTGAAGCTTTGGCTGAGTTAATAGATATATCTTTCAAATATCAGATGCGCTTGCCTGCTGAACTGTCTCTGCTGAGTAAAATGCTAATGACTGTTGAATCCATAGTTACCAAGCTAGATCCTGAGATAAGTTTGGTGGACCTGGCAGAACCGTATGGCCGTAAAGTGCTGGCCCAACGAATGTCACCCAAACAAGCCAAAGAGGTAATTCGCAATGTAGCGTGGGACTATGCTGAGCTGGCACGTTCTTTCCCCCGGGAATTTGATACCATTATGAAACTGTTGGCTAGCGGTGATTTAAAAATCAAGATGGAGCATGTCAACTTAAAGCGACTGGCTTCCAGAATTGATATTATGTCCAATCGGCTTTCCCTAGCCATCATTTTAGCCAGTATAATCATAGGTTCTTCATTAGTGGTCAATCATAGTTCCAGCAATATTTTCAGCCGAATTCCCTTAGTGGAAGTTGGATTTATTACCGCATTAATTCTGGGACTTTTTCTAGTTTACTCCATAATTCGCAGCGGCCGCTACTGAGCACAGGTATAACTGACATTATCCCCCAATATATATGTGACAGGAAACAATAAGGGGGGATACCCATGCATCGTAAACCGTTCAGTATGCCGTTGATAATCTCTATACTAGTGGGCTTTTTAGTTATAAATTCGGCAGCGGCTGAAAGTCAATCCACCGGACAGAGCACAGCCACGACGCCGGCGTCCATTCACCAAGTGTTTGTAATAAGCATAGATGGTTTGAATTACGAAGGTTTTATAAGTTCCTATACTCCCAATATGAATTTTTTAGCCAGCGAAGGTGTTGTTGACAAGAAAAGCATGTCATTTGTAGTGAATTCCATTGAAGCTTCAGAAGCCTGCCTTATTACTGGAACCTTTCCCGAAGAGCACAAGTTTATCAATGCCAGTGACAGTCTGGAAGTCGAATCAGTATTGGATCAAATTCGCAGGACCAAAAAACAAGTATTGATAATCGATGCTTCCGGAGGAAAGCTGGAAAAACTCGGTGCTGACCAATTCATTAAAATAGATGCTCAAAGAAACGACCGGGAAGCATTTCAAGCGGCTATCAAGAAATTCCAGAATGATCGCCCTTTTTTTACTTATATATATGTAAATGATTGTCTGGATGCCTTATTGTCACTGAATCAAAAGACTTATTCTCAGACAATTACCAAAGTTGATCAGTATATAGGCGAGCTGTTGAATCATTTACGAAAACATGGTGAAATGAACAATACCTTGATAGTTATTACTTCTCCCCGCAGTTCATCCAGCAGCAATTTGTGCCCACTTATAATGCATGGGCCCGGGTGTAAATCGGGCACCGTAATGACTGATACCATGTTGCTAGATGTGGCACCCACCTTATCATACCTGTTAGGTCTAAAGATTCCTTTCAATGTCAAAGGAATTCCTCTATACGAGGCTATGACTGTGGAACCACGCCAACAACTGTCGGTCCTGAATACCTGGATAAAGGCATTGAAAAAGGAGCGTATAGCTACCTGGAAAAGGTATTTTGATTCTCAGGAAGAACTTTATCGCACTATTAAACAATTGATAGCTGTACAGGAAGAAAGGCAGAATATATTCCAATATGCCGGACAACGAGAAGACACTATTGCCGGTCTGCAGAATAAAATTCGCTGGCAGCGCATCATAGGAGGAGTAATTTTTCTATTTATGGCAGCTGGCTATTTAGTGGAGTACCGGTGGCTGAAGAAGAAATACCTGTTATTTCATTAAGCTTGGTTTTCTCCAACTTATGCACCTTATGTAGTATTCCTTGCAAAATACTAATGTAATGAAGGAGACGCTGGTGTTCCTCCTCTGAACAGTAATGGTGGGCCTCCAAATCATGTTGGGCAATCAACAAGGCATGAAACAGCTTATCAGCAAAGGTCATCCGGCTGGAGAGAAAATACTTATCAACCTGTTCAGCTATTTTCTTTTCCTCATTTGTTAATGTTGTATCCACTATTAACACCTCCGGATGAAAGTCTAGAGTAATAATATGCTTGTGCAGAAAGAATAGTTCAGAAAAAGTTTACCTACTGTTCCGGATATTGCCGCTGTAGAAAAGACGCTCTTTAATAACTTGACGGTTGATTGCGGCAGTGCTAGGATATATTCAAATTATTATAAACAACACGATGAACAGAAGAGTAGTTGTGAATCAGTCTAAGCAGAGAGCCGGGGTAGCTGAAAACCGGCAGCTGATTACAATGAATGCCACCTGGGAGTGCTGATGTACTATGGCGTAACCATATAAAATCAGACGGTACCCGCCGTTACCGGGTTTAAGTGGGCACAAGCCAATTAGGGTGGTACCGCGGGAAAAACTCTCGTCCCTTTAGCAGGGATGAGTTTTTTATTTATTAATAAATATATTTTAAGGAGGAAAAATATGGATTTGGAGAAAAAGATACTTACTCTCATCGAGAATGATGCCAAGATGAGTATCAAGACCATAGCTACCATTTTAGATATGGAGGAAAGCCGCGTAGCTGAAATCCTGGCAAAATTGGAAAAAGACAAGGTTATATTAGGTTACAGTACCATAATTGACTGGGATAAAATCGGGGTTGATGGAGTAACCGCCATGATCGACGTGAAACTGACCCCGGAAAGAGAAGTTGGTTTTAATCGTACTGCAGAACGGATATGCCGCTTTCCAGAGGTTCGTTGTGTCTACCTTATGAGTGGGACTTATGACCTGTCAGTTATTGTAGAAGGGAAAACCATGAAGGATGTTGCCTGGTTTGTTTCCCACAAACTGTCCACCCTGGATCAGGTCCAGAGTACTGTTACCCATTTTGTACTTAAGCGTTATAAGGAGGATAATTTTGTGTTTGAGGAACCGCAGCAGGATAAAAGGTTGGTGGTAAGCCCGTGAATGACATGAGCAAGTATGTTTCATCGGTAGTAAAGTCTATACCACCCTCAGGAATACGCAAGTTTTTTGATTTGGTGTCTCAGACCGAAGGAGTCATATCTTTAGGAGTAGGCGAACCGGATTTCGTAACTCCCTGGCATATTATAGAAGAGTGCTTTTATTCCCTGGAAAGAGGTTACACGATGTATACTTCCAATGCCGGGCTGCCGGAACTCCGGGAAGAAATCGCCGCTTATCAGAAACGGAAAATAGGTGTTGAATATTCACCAGCTAATGAGGTCCTGGTGACTATTGGAGTAAGTGAAGCAGTTGATTTAGCCTTGCGAGTGCTGCTGGAACCCGGAGATGAAGTGCTGGTGCCCGAACCATGCTTTGTTTCCTACGCTCCAGGAGCGGTGCTGGCCTATGGAAAACCTGTTTCAGTGCCAACCTACGACCAGGATGAGTACCGTTTGAAACCTGAAATTCTGGAAAGGTACATTACACCCCGTAGCAAGGTTCTGGTCCTGGCATATCCCAATAATCCTACCGGAGGAATAATGGAAGCCGGGGATTTGCAAGCCTTGGTTGATATTATAAAAAAACACGACTTAATAGTGATATCTGACGAAATTTACTGCGAGCTTACCTATGAGGGCAAGCATGCTTCCATTGCTTCTTTTCCTGGAATGCGTGATCGTACCTTGGTTATGAATGGTTTTTCTAAGGCCTATGCCATGACCGGTTGGAGAATTGGCTATGTTTGCGGGAATAAGGATTTTATTTCTGCTATGCACAAGGTGCACCAGTATACTATTATGTGTGCCCCAATTATGAGCCAAAAAGCAGCTATTGAGGCGCTGCGTAACGGAGAGACGGAAATGCTAAAGATGGTGGCTGACTACAATAATCGCCGCAAAATTATCCTTAAAGGACTCAGCGAAATCGGCTTGGATTGCTTTGAACCTAAAGGAGCATTTTATTGTTTCCCCTCCATTAAAATTTCCGGTATGGGCAGTGAGGAATTCTGCGAAAAACTGTTAATGGAAGAACAAGTAGCAGTGATACCGGGTAACGCTTTTGGCAGTGTAGGTGAAGGTTTTGTTCGCTGCTGCTATGCAGCCAGCATTTCCAACCTGGAAAATGCCATAGAAAAGATGGGCAATTTTCTGCGTCGACATCGAGTTGCTTAAGCAGCAAAAATTTGCAGTTGAATGCTGAAATGCAGCGAAAACATAGGAAATGCCAACTAATATTACGATAATTAACTAAAGGATTTACGTATTACAGGTGGAAACCTCCTTTAGATGGTTAAAGGAGGTTTTCATGTGTTTGCTGAGATGACTGCTCAGGAAATTGAATTTTTAAATATGTTAGGAATCATGACCCCTTCCGGAAAAAGAGAAGTTATGGAATACATGCGTTATGTTCTAACCAAGCAGTATCGCCGAGAGGTAATGGCAGCTGTTTTTCATAACAAACTACTGGCCAACCTCTTTCACAGCCTTATTTTTTTAGTAGAGCGGGATGACTTTGATGTAGCCCAGGTACAAAAACGGGTCCAGCAGATAAAACAACTATATTACACCATATTTGACCAGGTGCATAACAAGTACCGGGAAGTAATCGAAGATTTGGACAGTAATGAAGTAGTGCGGGAATTTGGGCGCATTAGTTTTGATAGTCTTGAACAGGCTTTTATGCAAGGCCAACCATCAGTTATCCGCATGGAAGTAGTTAATTTTCATCAGGAATATAATAAATTAGGGAAAAAGAAGGACGCCCGGCAAATCGTTGCGGTATAATTAATATTAATACCTTAGATATAGCAACGGATTGTTGGGGAGGATTATTCATAATATGAAAATTAGCTTTTTGGGTGCAACGCGCACAGTAACCGGTTCCTTCTTTGTGATTGATACCGAAAAAACACGGTTTGCCGTAGATTGTGGCTTGTTTCAGGGGCCCAAGGAAATAAAGGAACGCAACTACAAAGAATTTGTAGTAGATCCTGCCTCAATTGATTTTCTGATCCTTACCCATGCTCATATTGATCACATTGGATTAGTCCCCAAGTTATGTAAACATGGATTTAGAGGTCCCATTTTCTGTAGTAAGCCTACACAGGAATTGGCCAGTATTCTTCTGCCTGATTCAGCTTATATTCAGGAATGTGAAGTAGAGCGCAAAAACCGCAAGTTAAAGCGAGCCGGCAAACTCCTGATTGAACCGATATATACGGTAGATGATGCCCTGGAATCCCTAAAACAGTTCCGTTATCTACAGCAAGATGAAATTGTTGAACTGGCTCCGGCAGTCAAGATAAGGCTGCGGGATGCAGGACATATATTGGGTTCCACCATTATAGAGATGTGGGTGGAAGAAAACGGTAAAGCACTAAAGCTAGTTCTTACCGGGGATTTAGGTAATAGCAACCAGCCCATTATCAAGGACCCTACTATAATAGAGGACGCTGACTATATCATTATGGAATCAACCTATGGCAATAGGTTCCATAAGGGAATTCATAACCGTTTAGAACAATTAAATCAAGTTATCAAAGATTCCATGGCCAAAGGCGGGAATCTTATAATACCAGCTTTCGCAGTTGAACGCACCCAGGATCTGCTGTATGACTTAAATCAACTCTATAAGAACGGTGAACTGGATCCTAGTATTGATATCTATATTGACAGCCCCTTGGCCATAGCTGCTACCGAAATCTTTGAAAAGCATATCGAATACTATGATTATGAAGCCAGCCAGATTTTGGCAAATGGCGATCATCCTCTGCGGCTTCCAAACCTAAAGGTTGCCCTTTCTCAAGAGGAGTCAGTTAGACTTAATAGAGTGCAGGGCAACACCATAATTATTTCTGCCAGCGGTATGTGTGATGCCGGACGCATTAAACATCACCTGAAACACAATTTATGGCGCCCCGAGTGCACAATATTATTTGTTGGTTACCAGGCTGAGGGCACTTTGGGGAGGCGTATCGTTGACGGAGAAAAACTGGTACGCATTCACGGCGAACAAGTAGCTGTGAAAGCTGATATTCGAAGCATTGAGGCTTATTCTGCCCATGCGGATCAGGCTGGGTTGATAAACTGGCTTAAACATTTCATCACAGCTCCCAAAGGAATATTCCTGGTACACGGTGAAGAACAGGGCCAACAGGTGCTGGCTGAACTTATTCGTAATGAAATACGGGTACCGGTCCATATTCCAGATTGGATGGATGAATTTATTCTAACACCCAGTGATCGAGTCCAGCCTAAAACGGAGTTAATGGGAGACGAAATTAGTAAAGCTTTGCTGGCCGAACAGATGTATTTGGAATTGAGAACCAGCTTGCATAATCTTTTTAAGGAAAAGTGGCTGGCAAATGACTACGATGAACTGATAGAAAAAATGAAAAAAATTCAGACCGCCATACACTAACACAACCTTTGTTTAGAAGAGAAAGTCCAAAAATCAGCAGGGCTTTCTCTTTGTCCTAAGCTATTGCTGGAAACATCAGCCAGTCAAACTACAAACATATCCTAAAAGTATTGCCTGCAACTCTGGCAGCCGTTTATTTTTAATAATCATATTTTTTGAAAATCTAATCAATAATCTTACTCCTTGTTGCAAACGACATGACAGTGTATACTTTTTTTACTTCTAGTCCTGGGGGAAATTTTCATGCATAATCTATCTGCTTCTGTGGAAATTCTTCGCTGGGGACAAGCCAGCATACCCGCTGTACTCTTCTGTTATGGCAGAGAACTAGATCTCACAATAGAGGATATAGGTGTCTATGCCGCCATATTTTATACTTATGAAAAATCCAAACCATTATTTCAAAGTGGAGTAAGCGTCGGACAAATTCTCCAGATGTGTCCTCTTATCAGCAAGCAGAAACTAGCTCGTTCTATAAATCGCTTGGAGAAATTGTCTCTTCTTAGTTTGCACGGGAACGGTAGTTTTATGGATAAGCGGGTGGGACTGGAACCACTGTTCAGCAAACTGGAAGAATTAATTATCCGTGATCATCATTTGCTGACCAAATCCGAAACAGCTGTCAATGAAGATATTATTGCTGAGTATCGCTTGAAAATTGAGCAGTTGGAATTGGCGTTGGAAGAAGAGAAAAATCGTAATATTCCTGAGATGTTGACCAATTCCAATGGCAATTTTAAAAAAGTAGCAGACTTTATTTCCAAAAAGACCGGCAGTCTAATGAGTGTAAAAATGGCCAATGAATTAAAACGTTGGTTGGATGAAATGGCCATGACGCCTGAATTCCTTCTATGTATGCTGGAAATGTGCTTCGAGAGAAATATTTATAATCCCCGCCATATTTCAAGTATTGCCAAGGACCTTAAGGAGTATTCGGTTAACAGTGTAGAAGGTTTAGAGAACTATTTTAAGAAATTTGTTGATGATGGGACCAAAAGTAAACTGCCGCGAAGTGAGTTTGATCCCGATGTCATAGAATTCGGCAAGTTTACAGGTATAGATATGAACGCTGAAGCCCGTCGCAATATTTACTATAAATGGCGCTATGATTGGGGGTTTTCTCATGCCATGATAATGAAAGCCGGCCAAATTATGTGCCAGCGTACTAAAAACGGTGGTTTGGAATATGTTGATAGTGTATTGTATAACTGGATGACCAAAGAGATAAGACTACCCGAGGATGCGGACCGGGAGTTGAAAGAACATAAAAACCGCTATAAAAGTGAAAAATCTACCCATAAAAAGGTACCGGAATCAGAAGAATATGAAATATACATATCACCAGTGCGGTTAGAAGAACTAAAAAGTAATACATAATAATGTATAATAAAAATCGGGGTTAATATCCCGATTTTTATTAGGACGGTGCAAAACCTGTGAATCAACCATTCCCTCAATCCTATTCGGAAGAAGTCTTATACGATTTAGAAAGCGAACGACGGGTTATCTCGTCCATGCTTCATTCTGAGGAAGCCTGTGTAGAAGCCTATCATGTATTGACAGCAGCGGATTTTTATTCTCCCCGACATGCCACCATTTTCGAATTGACTTGCAGTCTGTTCGAAAGAGATATTCGGCCTACTTATGTAGAACTCCTTAAAGAAGGGCACACCCTTGGTATTCTTACTAACCCCAGGGATATTGAGGAGATCAAATTTGTTGCCGAACATTATATTGACGATGAAAACATACGTTACTGGATAAAAAGAGTTAAGGACAAATCTAAACTACGTAAATTTGACGCTTTCCTGCGGCGCAGCATACAGATATTAGCTGAGGGCCAGGAGTTAGAAGCCGATGATATTCTAATGTCTGCCGAGGAGGAACTGACAACTTTAACGGCTCTTGATGAAGATGATAGTATTGATACCCCTGCGGATGTAGCCACTCTGGGATACCAGGAAGTGGAACGGCGGTTTTTGCAGTTCAAGGAAATAAGAGAACGCTATAAAGGAGTTCTTCCCCTATATGGTTTGCCCACTGGTTTTGAAGATCTGAACCATATTACTCTTGGTTATAAACCAGGGGACTTAATTATATTGGGGGCCCAAACCGGACACGGCAAAACAGCTTTCGCTTTACATACCGCCCGGGCTGTAGCCGTCGATCACAACTATACTGTTCTGTACCTGAATACGGAAATGAGCCGGGAACAAATTGCTTTACGATGGGGATCAATTTTAAGCGGTATCGAACATGACCGCATTCGCAGCGGAGATATCAATGAAAATGAGCTATCTCTAGTGCTACAGGGTTATTCTCGTCTACGGGAAAGTGGGTTTTACTCATATCCCTGTCCTAACTTAACCCCGGAAAAAACCATTTCCATAGCTCGCAAGTTTAAGGCCCAGAAGAATATCGACATGATGATAGTTGACTATATAGGACGCATGGATAAACTCGATCCCCGCCTGCAAGAATGGCAGATGCTGGAACAGATTGTCAAGACCCTGAAAATGCTGGCGCAAAATTTGAAAATTGTGGTTATGTGTTTAGTTCAGCTTAACCCAGATGGTTCTTTACAGGGGGCCAAACGCATGAAAAATGAATCGGATTTGATGCTGAAATTAGCTCCTATCTCCCGGGATGAACTGGAAGAGAACGAAGAATTGAAAAAGTATCTCAATCCCAATTACTATCTGCATATTGAAAAAAACCGTGACGGACGCAGTGGGGTACGCATACCTATAAACTTTGACCTGCAGCGTCAGGTGATGAAAAATGCAGAAAGGATCTCGTTATAATGGCCCACGAAGAAGAGGAGAAAAAGCGGATCTACGATGAAACTGCCAGTTTGATCACTCGCCAAGCAGTAATGAACAAACTGACCAGTGAAGAACTGCATTTTCTATTGAATCTCTTGGACCATGTTGTTATAACCAATCAGCAACGTCCTATTATTGATATTTTGCATAGGTGGATAAAGATTTCGGTCGAAAAAGAGATCAATGATACTATTAAGAATGTACTTCTGAACACTGATTTTGATGATGAGACCCAAGTAGCTGCCTCAATACAGTTCATTGAGGAACTCCTATGCACAAATAATGAGGAACCGTAAGCAAAGGAGGAATCCGCAGATGAGTAATTTCTGGATTTATGAGTCCCATACCCCTGGATACGAAGTACGCTGGCGCATTACCAATATCCTGCATCAAGAGACCACCCCTTATCAAAAGCTGGCCGTTGTGGAAACCACCGAATGGGGTAAAGCCTTGATACTAGACGGTGCACTGCAAATATCAGAAAGGGACGAGTTTATCTATCATGAAATGATCGCCCATGTTCCCATGCTGAGCCATCCTCAACCCAACCGGGTGTTGATAATCGGAGGGGGAGACGGGGGAACCCTTAGGGAAGTAGCACGGCATCCGGAACTGCAGTCAGTTGATATGGTGGAGATTGATGAACGAGTTATTGAAGCCAGCAAGCGATTTTTCCCCCAGGTTGCCTCTTCCTTTACTGATAAACGGTTAAACCTGTATATAGCTGATGGAATTGAATTTGCTCGTGGTAACCACGGTCCCTATGACGTTATAATTGTAGACAGTTCTGATCCGGTAGGACCGGCTGAACCGCTGTTTACCGTTGATTTCTATCGAGATTTATATAACTTGATGGATGAGGATGGCATGGTAGTCGTTCAATCAGAATCACCGCTGTTTTTTGCCGACTACTTTAAGAATGTCTATAGTAACTTGAAAAGTGTTTTTCAATTGGTCCAGGTCTATACAGCCACTATACCTACCTATGTCAGCGGGCCCTGGTCTTTTACGGTGGGAAGCAAAAAGCACCGGGCAGATGGTATTGCTGAGGGCAGGTCCATACCCGGTCCCATGAAATATTATAATAGTAGTATTCACAAGGCCGCTTTCGCCTTGCCTGAGTATATTAGGCAAATGTTAGAATAGAAAATGCTGTCGTGAAGATAAAGAGAGGGACAAAGATGAGTACTTTTGTTGAGAACCGGGCCCGATCAGCCATTTTCAACCTAAAACCGTATGTGCCGGGAAAACCAATAGAAGAGGTCAAGCGTGAGTTAGGTGTGGAGGACATTATCAAAATGGCTTCCAATGAAAATCCACTAGGGCCGTCACCATTAGCGCAGAAAGCGGCTGCATCAATACTGGGCCAACTGCATGTCTATCCGGACAGCAACTGCTATGAGCTTAAAAAGAAACTGTCTCAGTGTTTTAACCTTCCCTCAACTTCAATATTAATAGGTAATGGATCGGACGAGATACTGAAACTGGTGGCAGAAACCTTTTTAAACCCCGGGGAACAAGTGGTTTTACCTCAGCCTACCTTTTCAGCATATGAGTTTACCGCCAAGATTATGGATGGAACCTGTGCGGCTGTGCCTCTGGCTGATTTTACCCACGATTTGCCGGCTATGCTGCAAGCTGTCAATGAGCAAACCAAATTAATATATATCTGTAATCCCAATAATCCTACCGGTACCATTGTTACCCGAAGTCAGGTTGACGAATTCATGGAGCAAATACCGGATGATATCCTGGTAGTATTCGATGAAGCATATTATGAATATGTAGACAGTCCGGAGTATGTTAGTGGGCTCCGCTATCTTCAGAGCGGTAAAAACGTTATAGTATGCCGGACTTTTTCTAAAATATACGGATTAGCAGCTCTGCGAATCGGTTATGCTTTTACTACTCCGGAAATAGCCAGCGCCATTGAACGGGTGACTGACCCCTTCAACGTAAACTCTGTAGCCCAAGTCGCAGCTTTAGCTGCCCTAGATGACATTGAACACCTGCAAAACAGCCAGGAGTTAAACCAAAAGGGAAAACAGTTCCTGTATGAACAACTGGATGCCCTGGGGATAACCTATATTCCGACTCAAGCCAATTTTATACTAATTGATACCGGGCAAGACTGCCGGCGGGTATTTCAAGGACTTCTACAGCAGGGAGTAATAGTACGCCCGGGTGATATTTTTGGCTATCCAACATTTATACGAGTAACCATAGGTGCTCCTGCTGAGAATGCTCGTTTTATAAATTCACTGCGGTCTGTACTGGAGAGTTAATCTTAATGGTTATTGTACAAGGTTCGTATACTGATCCAGATATTATTGAGCGATTAGCTAACGCTTTACAAGCCATATGTTATGACCCTAATAATATGCCGCTGTTCTTGTGCATAGGGTCCGACCGCCACATTCTGGACAGTTTTGGACCTCTTACCGGTTCTCTGCTAAAAGACAAAGTTGCGGCTCTGGATGTTTATGGTACTTTGGAGGAGCCCCTCCATGCCCGCAACCTGGTGAGCAGTATAAACCACATTTACCGGCTGCATCCTGCGCGTTTGGAGATTGCTATTGATGCATCGCTGGGAAATGATGATGATCTGGGGGTCATTCGCATACGACAAGGTCCCTTACTGCCTGGTAAAGCCCTGTCCAAACGGTTGCCTCCGTTGGGTCACCTGTCGATTACCGGAGTAGTGGGAACCCGTTCGGAAAAATATCACCTGCGCAGCAACTCGGGCAGTTTAAGTACGGTATATGGCATGGCCTGGGCAGTTAGTGAAGCGGTGATAAATTGGTATAATCGTATTTTAGACAATAGTCCATGAATACCTGCATTTACGCATCTAATGGGATGTGTTATTATCAAAACTGAATCAGCAGAAGCTTAGGTATTATTAGATATAAGATGTTTTTACTGGTTGTCAAGGGGACGAGGAGGATCTTATAACATGAAACGACTAATGATCGGAAATGAAGCAATTGCCAGAGGTGCTTACGAAGCGGGAGCGAGTGTGGCTGCTGCTTATCCAGGTACACCCAGTACCGAGATAGTAAGCAGTTTTGCTCGTTACCCAGATGTTTATGCCGAGTGGGCCCCTAACGAAAAAGTAGCCCTGGAAGTAGGGATCGGAGCTTCCCTAGGCGGTGCACGTACTCTGGTAGCTATGAAGCATGTAGGTGTTAATGTAGCCGCTGATCCGCTTTATACGGTAGCTTATACCGGAGTAAACGGCGGTCTGGTCATAGTATCAGCCGATGACCCCGGGATGCATTCATCCCAGAATGAACAGGATAACCGGGGCTATGGCATATTTGCCAAGCTGCCTGTTGTTGAACCATCCGATAGTCAGGAAGCTAAGGACTTTACCGCTTTGGCTTTTGATATAAGTGAAGAATTTGATACACCCGTCATGCTGAGGGTTACAACCCGCCTTTCTCATTCCCAAACCTTAGTTGATGAAGGAGAAGCGGGAGAAAGAATATTAAAGGAATACAAAAAGAATGCTCCCAAATACGTTATGCTGCCCGGTTATGCCCGGGGACGTCATGTAGAAGTAGAAAAGCGTATGATCAAACTGGCTGAGTATGCTGAAACCACTCCCTTAAATCGCATCGAGTGGGGAGACCGCAGCCTGGGTATCATTACCAGCGGGGTAGCCTACCAGTATGTTCGGGAAGCCTTGCCCGATGTGTCAGTATTAAAACTGGGGCTGGTAAACCCCCTGCCTAAAAATTTAATCTCTTCCTTTGCTGAACAAGTGGAACGCCTGGTGGTAGTGGAAGAACTGGAACCAGTTATCGAGCAGCAATTAAAAGCCTGGGGGATTACCGTTGAAGGTAAAGAATTATTTACCTTGTTAGGTGAATACAGCCCGGAAATGATTGCCCAGCGTTTAGCGGGAGCGGAACCGGCAGTTAGCAGCGAACTGGACATCCCGCCCCGGCCTCCTTTGCTGTGCCCCGGCTGCCCCCATCGCGGAGTATTCTACACTTTGCGTAGAATGCGGGTTGCAGTAATGGGTGACATAGGCTGTTATACTTTAGGAGCCCTTAGCCCCTTGGAAGCTATGGATTCCTGTGTATGCATGGGCGCCAGCATTGGAATGACTATGGGCATGGAAAAAGCCCGGGGGCAAGAGTTCGCTTCCAGAATGGTGGCGGTTATAGGTGATTCAACCTTCGTCCATTCAGGTATTACGCCTTTGATAGATACAGTATATAATCAAGGAACTCCCACCATCCTTATACTGGATAACGATACTACCGCCATGACCGGACATCAGGATCATCCTGCTACTGGATTGACCATTAAAAAGGTACCCACCAAAAAACTGGATCTTGAAACTTTGGTTAGGGCCATAGGAATCGATCATGTCCGCGTAGTTGATCCTTTAAAATTGGAGGAATTCGAGGCGGTCATCCGGGAAGAATTAGATCGACGTGAGCCATCAGTAATAATTGCCAAACGTCCATGTGCACTAATAGATCGCACTCCCATAACCACAACTCTATTTGTAGATGAGGAGTTGTGCAATGGCTGTAAAGCTTGTATTCGAATCGGGTGTACGGGAATTTACTTTAAAGACGATGAGAAAAAAGCGGCCATCAATCTTAATACCTGTGTATCCTGCGGAATGTGTGCCCAGGTATGTAAGTTTGATGCCATTAAGGTTGTGGAGGGTTAGCCAATGAGCCAGATTATGAATGTATTGATTGCCGGAGTTGGAGGACAGGGCACCTTGTTAACCAGCCGTATTATCGCCCAGGTGGCTGTAGATTTAGGTTACGATGTAAAAGTTACTGAAGTTCACGGTATGGCTCAGCGTGGCGGAAGCGTGGTATCAGAAGTTCGCTATGGGGAAAAGGTGTATTCTCCCACTATACCCAAAGGTCAGGCCGATGTACTCCTGGCTTTTGAAAAGCTGGAAGCCGCCCGCTGGCTTGATCATCTGAAGCCCGATGGGATAGTAATAGTCAATGATGAACGGGTAGATCCCTTGCCGGTAATGAGCGGCAAAATGAAATACCCCGAAGATATAATTGACCGGATTATACAACTTAAGCCCAAAACAACTGTAGCCAACGCTACCAAAACCGCCGTAGAATGCGGCAATGTCAAAGCAGCTAATGTGGTTCTGGTAGGTATTTTAAGCAAGGTTATTGGCCTGCCACCCGAAAAAGTGGAAGAAGCCATCCGTAAATTGGTACCGTCCAAAGCCCTGGAAGTAAACCTGGCAGCCTTCCGCCGCGGAATTGACTGGTCGGTAAACCAATAGCAAATGGTCAATAATATATTTCAAAGCATAAAGCGGAAAGATTGTTCTTTCCGCTTGAGAGTGTCAAAAAAGTTGCTAAAAAGAGATCGCCACGTCGCTACGCTCCTCGCGATGACATACCAGAAGGCCATCTTATGTGTCATTGCGAGCCCCGGAGGGGCGTGGCAATCTCGAACTTCTAACCATTAATAGACT
>JAKPGY010000172.1 GCA_029550685.1 Bacillota bacterium | reverse complement strand
GTGGGGTTGACCCTTGTTCGGTGTAATACATCTGCCCGTTTCTTTGCACTCCCCAAAACCTTCTCTGTATTGGAGAGTTCGGTCCTGGCTCTTTTGTCTACATGGGGGGTCGCGTCCGTCTTACCAAGGTTACCCGCATGTTTCTGGGTGCTTTGTATAGTCCGGTCCAGGTTTTTTAGCTTAACCTCAGCCTGCTCGTCAGTCACATCCACCACAATGTCCATGCGATACATTTCATAATTTGGCATGACTTACACTACCCCCTCTCTTCCCACGTCTCGCGCTTTCGATCTCAATCTCCCGGCTTGCCAGCAGGAACAGCTGTTCCCCTCTAGGAAGCCTGTAAAACTCGCCGGGGCGCAGGTTATGCTTCACCCAAAAATCATATAATGCCCCTGCGAGTCCCCCGGCCTTGATTAGTTTTTTACGTCTTCCAACTCGATGTTATAACCAGACAGATCCAAGACTTTGTTTCCAAGGGCATCAAGCTCCCCAGCCCAAAGCAAGCGTTTGACGACCTGATCAGGGCCGGAGAGCTTGCCTTTGACCATAAGCTTCTCATCCCCCCAGCCTTTGAGCTCAATTACCCTCGGGTTTTCTTCATCCCCAATTACCATCCGGAGGCCGATTGTGGCTTCAGAAATAAGCAGGCAGTTAAACTTTTCCTCATCGAATTCGGTCGCCACCCGACCCCGCTTCTTCTCCTTGATAGTACACTGTTCCCGCAACTTACCGACCTTTGCCCCGGTAAGACCTTGCATATCAATCTCCAGATTGTAGCCATAACCGGGACGCTTGATTCTGTAATACCCTTTTGGGGGTTCAGATTTTCCTAGCAATTGTTCTATAATCTGCTCATCCGTCATTCCTTCAAACTCCGTAGCCATTGTTTCCCTCCTTTCTCAATGAATCTTAGTCGGCCTCAATCGGGTCCAGTAGCTCAACACCCTCAAACACGAAGGGCCACTCATCCTCGATTAGATCCCCAGCTCTCCAGTTAGCCAGGGCAATCTTTGTAAACTTGACATTCTTCAGCCGAATGCGCTCATAACCGAAGGCTTCCGGATCATCCAGCTTAGTAATGAGCTCCGTGACCACAGCCCCGCGCCGGTCGTCAGTGATAGGCAAGTTGAGCTGGATGAGGTCAGAGGTTACCTTGAAGCCAGTAATTGTTCCGGTTCCTTTCAGGCTGCCAAGTTTGTGCTGGGTCCAGCGGGTTCCGCAGACCAATACCTCTTTATAGTCAGGTTCCACATCCGCAGTAACTGCAGTCACGTTAGTCTGCCATTCCCCTTCCAGGTATAGATACCCGTAATGGCCGTTAACAATCCTTGAAGTGTCCAGGAAATCAGCCAATTAATCCACCCCCCTATAGCACGTAGAAGTTTCCGAAGATATTTTCCATCACGTCGGTCAGCCGCGCTCCGTAGTTCAGGAACACTTGATCTGCCTCCGGCGTCATGGTCGCACCTTCCCCATAGTAATCCGGGTCAAGCTGTACGAAGTAGCCAGTATTCTCGATAACTTCACCTTTGGCCAGCGTAGCCATATATTGCATACAGGCCCCAATCAGCGCCAGGCGGCCCTCTTCGGTGTTGTTAACCTTACCGATGTAATTGGCCTCCGCCGTCCTCTGGAGATCCTCAGCAATCGCATCCATGACCCGGATGCCCCGGATTTTCTTGAAGGCGTTGTTCTGATCTTGACGTAAAGTTACCAAAGAGTTGATCCCCTTCAGAACCTTCACAATCAAGCCGTCATGGATTAGCAGAAACACCCCATTTTCCACCGCCGTCTTCATTTCCGTCTTGGTCCACCTGCGATTCACATCACTGAACGGGGCGGACGCGTAGGTAGTGGACTCTTTGAGCTTTTGCCCCGCAATCAGGCCGGCAACCCAGGCCGCCACTTCAGCAGAGCTATATTCCACACCACCAAGATAGCCTCCACAACCGACGTTTACGATACCCTCATAGTTAGACGCCGAACTCCTAGCCACTGCTTGGTCAACCGCATCCGCAGCCTTATCGGCGGTAGCACTGCCCCCAATAACCCCGATAATGTGAGTCCCTTCCGAACGCAGGCGCTGGACCCAGGCTTTGAAAGATGCTTGTAAACCAGCATCAGTTACCCCATCAAGCGTTACCACGTTGAACTTCTGAGCCTCCATCGCTTCAAAAGCATCAAGATACTTCTGGTTAGCGATTTCTTCAATCCCAGAATCACCGCCTTCCAAAGGCTGGGAAGTCACATCAGCCAGAATACCATTCCCTTCTGATAACAAGCTTGCTTTAATCAGTCTTTGACCATCGTTGTTGATAGCAGCAACAGCTGCAGCAATTGTACCACTCGGGAAGGTAAACACTTTTTTGAGCGTGGTTCCTTCATAGAGTTTGATATCTTTCTTGGTTCCATCAACCGGGTTTGCGGCGACTGTAATTTTAAAGTCATTTCCGCGCTCACCTTTGTAATACCCCTCGATTTGTATCGCTGGCGCGGGTGGCGTTGCGGTATCGTTCAATATTAACGAAGCCGCTGCAGCATTTCCATTATCCAGCCGATAAGCAATAACTTCTTTGGCCCCACCCATTAAGGCAAATCGCAAGGTTTTGTAAGCCGTGGCGCCTTCAGTATCGTTTGTGGTAAATAAATCAGCAGCCTGAGATTCACGAGTAATGGTCGTAAAAGTTTCTATTGGTCCCCAGTGAGCCTTCACCGGCACCATAACGACACCGCGAGCTCCGGGCTGGATGGCGGCCAAGGCTGCCGCCCGGAAGTTCATGTACAAACCGGGTATTTTCGGTAAGTCTAAGATATCCCAAGTTCCGCCTGCCAATTATCTCACCTTCCTTCTCAAGAACTCTTTAATGTACGCCTTCACTTCGTCCACGGCGAACTCGTTGTTGGTCACTTCTATCCCGTGGAGCGCCCCTACAACGACCTCCCGCTTCACCCCGAATATTTCTTGGGACTGGGCTAGAAGTTCGTTGAGTGGGTATTTGGTTTCCTCTGCCAAACTTATCACCTACCCTTTCTTTTTCTTAAGTTTAAAAGCGACCTCCTGCATTAATGGAGCAGAAGTGAACTTCCTCATAACAACCCTGCTCAATACCGCGGTAACCTGCCCTGCCGTAAGTGCATCTGCCTGGAAGTTTGCTTTTACTCTTTCCACCGTCAGGTAGCGGGGCCGCTTTTCCTTCTCATCGGGGGTTTCATCTCCTTCCTCCACAGGTTCCTCTTCATCCCCGTTAGGTGGTTCGATGGGAGGTTCTTCCTCTTCTCCCGGTCCCTCGTTCTCGTTCTCGCTAAACTCAATTTTAAACGCATCCCACAAGCCAGCAACGATGGATTGAGCGCCTTTCAGCTGCCCGTTTGGAGTATCGCCCAGAACATGGCAGATTAAGGTCTTGGTTTCCTTATAGACAGCCCGATTAAGGTCTTGGATTTCCTCCCCAGCCTCCCGCCATAGGATGCAAGGCTTCTGGTATCCCAAGGGCCATTTATTTGTGTAGACCGTCCAGTTATCCAGAAGACCCTCCGTCCAGCTTGCCAAGGCAGTAAGCCAGGGATCTTCAGGAGCCTTTTCTGCAACGGGGATGGGTTGTAATGCCAGGACAGTAAAACGCAAACCTCTGGTGATGATGTCCCACTCCACATCCACTACGTCATCTCCGACGACCCCCTCATAGATACAGGAGAAGGTTCCCCCAGATTCAGCGGTGAGGGGTTCCGAAAGGGTTTCGATGATACTTTGGGCCAGGGAATCCACGCTAACAAAGCTCGTCCGGGCCACGTTGGGCCAAATTTCAATATCCCGCCGGAACCCAGCCCAGTCACTCTCATCAACGTCTTTCCCCATGCTGATGACAATATAGGGCTTCTCGGTGTCAGCTCCCGCAACATGGGGTTCAAAAACACGCTCCCCAACTTCCGCAATCGCTGTGAGAGCCTCCCTTATCGCTTCTCTCATTTAGTCCACCAATCCAATACAGATTTTTTAATTTTCGGCAAGTTCTTTTCCAGGGTGGGGCCTACGATAGCGTAGGGCCGGGAGCCTGGATGCCTGACCTGCTTCACCGGGTGACGAGCCCCAGGCCAGTAAAGAGCCTTCTTATTTTTCGGCTTGATGATATGGGGTGGGGTCCCTTCCTCCAAGAATATCCCGTACTCGACCCCGTGGGACAAGTACAGCAGAAAAATACTGTCACCACTACGATCAACCCCAGAGTGGAGGGATTGCCGAGCGTGGGCCGTCCTATCCCGCCAGCTTGCCCCTAGCTTCGCCTCCCTCTCCAGATGACCAGCCCAGTCAAGCAGCA
Source organism: Bacillota bacterium (assembly GCA_029550685.1). Classification (GTDB taxonomy): domain Bacteria; phylum Bacillota; class Syntrophomonadia; order Syntrophomonadales; family Syntrophomonadaceae; genus DTU018. Next base: position 2,883 of record JAKPGY010000172.1, on the reverse strand, counting down.
GTGCAGGCAGACCCGCCTTTTTCCTCTCGATATGATCCTTCACTTTGGTAGTCGGAGACACGAGGCATCACCCTTCCCGGAGCAGGTTGTTTTGCTTCAGCACCATGTAGACCGCGCCTTCAAGCCTTTCAACTTGTTCCTCGCTGAGTCCAAGGCGCATAAAAACATCCATACAATGTAATAACTCATGGATGAAAACGGACTCCAGCTTGTCCTGGTCAAGGTCTTTTTGTAATCTAATTTCCTTATCGCTGCAGTGGACCGCCTCGCCTATTAAGTCAGGCTTTTCGCGGTTAACAATATCGACCAGGCTCACCTTGTAGATAAACGGGCCAACTACAACGGTTTCCGGTATTTTCACTTAACTCTCCCTCTCCAAATCTACTTGATAACCCACAACTTCCCCACTCTGCAGCATCTTCGTAACATTCGCCACAACGAAGTGGCCCAGGCCGGGGACATCGAATTCATCCCGGACATTGGGGCCGTCCCGGATATCGGCGTTGTGGTCGGCCAGCATCCCAAAGTCGGTAACCTTCTCTTTGAGTCCTGACACGTCGCTGATTACCCTTACTATGTTATCCTTCTGCTGGAATATCCGCACGGTAATGGGGTCAAGGGGAGTCTTCACTTCGGCAAATCCCCCACCCTGGCGAACCTTCTTGGTGCGGTTGATTGTTATTGTAGTAGGGTTCTGTTGGATAGAGAAGGTTAGCATCCTGCGGCGTGTTTCAAGGAGTGACATAACATCACCCGCCCTTGTTTTTATCAAAAAAAACCGCCCGTAATGGACAGTGTTGACTAAAAATATCTTTTATACATTTCGCGTCGTCGCGCCCCTGAAAGGGTGGCATAGAGATGGTTCACGATAGCAATCGGCTTATGACCGCCTCGACCTTTCGTCTGGTTAGGGGTCCCTGCCCACTCTATTCTAAATCGAGGGATTACTGTCATGATGATCACCTCCGTGTTCATTGTCTTCTTTAGCCTTTGTTTTAAATCTTGATTTCCCAAATTCCACGGCTACCTTAGCCCCAAAATAAAACCCCAATATAACCATCACCGGCCAGGACAACGTCCAGAAAAACTCGTTATCCGCTGCACTTAAATCCTTTAAATAAACTTTAACAGCCAGGGTCAATGCAACAACAGAATAAATGAGCACTAATACAAATGCTAAATACTCTTGCATATTGACTCCATCGCTAAACCAGTGCTGCGGCTTCTTCATAATATCACTTCCCTAAATAAGAGAAAGCCGCGATAATCGCCGCCACAAGAGCGAATATCCAGCCTGTATAATCCCGCCGGGCTTGCCGGGCGCTTTGTAGAGTTGATACTTTGCGTTCCAGTTCCCCTAACTTTTCTCTCAGCCCATTGTAATCCCTTATCAGCGTTAATCAACTATCGCTACCCCGTTAGTTAAACAACTGGTTCTTCTACTTCTTCGGTCTTAGCAATTACTATACCACCAAAAGTGTCACCTACTGCTAAGTAGTTTTCTGCCTTATTCACCGTCACAAACAAAGGGTCTGACGGACTATCCCAAGTTACACCATCAGGCATATTCGGCTGAAATTTAATCATTACAGTTTCGCCCTTATCGGTCATTTCCAAAACGCTAAAAGTTATCAGTTTATCCATAATTTATACCTCCTCAGTTATTTTAATGTAGTCAGTTCCGTTGTGCATTACAATTGCTGTTTTACCGTTGGTTATAGCTACCCCAGTACCGCCAGCCTTTTTAACCGTCACCGTCTGTCCTGACAGGTTATTAACCACAAACAGCTTACCTACTCTGTCAGGGGCAATAATATTGGCTGCTCCCCCTGCATTGGCAACTTTTAGCATGGTACATTTACCCTCATTGCTTGTCAGCACCCAATCCGCGGCGGCTCCACCATAATCGTGACTTGCTACACCAAACTTATTACTGGTTCCAGTTGGGATAGTCATTTCTACGCTTGGCAAAGTAGTTTCTGATGGATCACCCAAGGGTTCCACATAAACAGTACCATTTTCGTATACTTGCAATGGTGCTTGGGCTGGCAACTTAGTCACGATAGGCGTGGCTAATTGATAAGTTAGCTTTGCTGAAATAGAATTTAAATAATCATTCACCTGCGTAGAAGTGGGGAAAGTATCAGGAGTCCACCCTGTATCAGCATAATTGAATTTCAGATATAAATACAACCCATTTGTATTCACAGCAATGTTAGTGTTTTGGTATATTGCCCCTGCTGGGATTGACCAACCGAGTATTGCAATGTCGGGAAAATTTGACGTTAAGAGACTCATTGTTACGGTTGTCATGTCTTTGGCCGGGGTAGCCCAAGAATAGTTCCACAAAGGACTAACTTCCTTGACCGCTTGCGTATGCTCCCATTGCCCCGTCTGCTTATTAAAGCTAACTTCATCTTTAGTTCCATTAGGTAAACTTCTTAACTCTCCTACATTTGGGAGGTACACGTTGGATTCTTTGTAGGGTTCGTAAGATTCGTCAGCGTCTGCTGGCATAATCATTATGTTTGTAATAATATTTGTATTGTTATATGTGCCAAACGCTATTCTAACATCTGTTTCTCCCAATGCAGGAATATTTATTTTATTAACTCCTGCATTTCTTGAGGTGGTGCTATTGTACAAAGTTTCCGATGTTTTAGCATTGTATATACGAAAAGCAATACCTGATGAGTTTACTAATTGCATAACTATTTTTAGCGGAATATTAGGAAGCTTTAATCTGTTAGACAACGAACCTCCCATTGGTAAAATGACGCTGTTATCTTCCCCCCACATACCATAAAAACCATAACCAGCCATTGCACCTTGTCCTTTTTTAATCTCGCCTTTTGTCCACAAATTCTTCCCGACACTCTTTAA
>JAKPGY010000166.1 GCA_029550685.1 Bacillota bacterium | reverse complement strand
ATGCAGACTATGCCCAGTTTGGTGTACCTTATTCCTGCCCTGATGCTGTTCGGGCTGGGTAAAGTACCTGGAGTATTTGCCACGGTCATTTATGCCCTGCCTCCGGTGGTACGTTTGACTAATCTGGGTATTCGCCAGGTTTCCCCCGAGGTACAGGAAGCGGCTCTAGTGTTTGGGGCTTCACGCTGGCAGATGATGAAAGAAGTGCGTTTTCCTCTGGCTATGCCAACCATAATGGCAGGAATCAACCAGACTACCATGATGGCTTTATCTATGGTGGTAATTGCCAGCATGATCGGTGCCGGAGGTCTGGGCGAGGAGGTCCTTAAGGCAACCAACCGGGTAGCGGTTGGCAAGGGCTTTGAAGCTGGATGGGCTATTGTGGTGCTGGCTATTGTTATTGACCGTATATCTCAGGCTACTGCCAAGAGCTGGGAACCCCCAAAAAGTTAGATTCAGGTAATATTTGCAGTTATTTCTAAGCTGTTGTTTATTGCGCAAACAAATGCTGTAGCGGACCGATTGGTTAGGTCCGTTACAGTTTTTTGGTCCTCAGTTCTCCCTTGCTGCCTTATTTAAATCCAGAACCGGGGATAGTGACGATGGGCAATCATATTGTTCACTGCCCAGGCTACCAGCACGATAATAATGGTGTCTACGATCACTGTCCCCAACAGCACTCCTGCCGAGTAGCCGCCCAAGTAAGCTGCAATAGCGGTCCCCCCTCCAGGAGGATGAATAGTATTGGTGGCCATCATCAGGAGTCCTGCTAATACCACCACCATGGTAATGGACCACCAGGCCGGTTCCCAGATCATTAGTATTAGCAAAGCCGCCAAGGCTGACATGATATGGCCTCCCACCACATTGCGGGGCTGGGCAAAAACGTTTTGATAGGACATAAAAAGCATAATGGCTGATGAAGCCAGCGAGGGTATCAGGAACAGGACCTGAAAACGAAAGCTGGTAAAGCATATAATGCCCATCCCCAGCCCTATGCCTAACAACGAAACCAGGTTTTCCAGCCACATAGGTACGGTTGCCGGCTGGGGACTGGCCGGACCTGAAGCAGGGCGGGGTTTAGAACCGGATTGATACATGCTACAGCCTCCCTGTACAAGATGGTTATTAACTAATAAAGAAAACACGCCTACTTTTTTAGGGGTTTGCCTAGTGAAATCCATAGCCTACTAATTAATATACAACTTTTTGACACTTGGCTCGAAACCACCTTGGCTTCCTTTTTTCCATTAAAAAACTCCCCTTTGTGTAGTCCTGAATTTTTTTATTTCAGGTCTCTACTCAAAGGGGAGCATATCATTGCGCGGTAAGCCTTGTCCTTATTTCAGGGCTAAATCATTTAATGGTGGCTCATTACTTGCTGAGCTTGCTGTTCTGCAGCCGTAAGCTGGTGTATCGTATCGTCATAGGGATTGAAATAGCCCTTTTGAATCAAATAGCCATTTATCCCCTCATGCTCCAGAGCCTTCTGGGTGGCAAAGCCACTGAGCAAAGCCCGGACTTCCGGAGTAGTCGACTGCAAGGCAGCTGTAAAGTAGGCCTGGGCTGATGCTGCAGCTGCCGCCATAAAAGCAAAAGCAAGGGTCTTGTCCGCTGATTGATCAGCTTTTTCACCAAACATTTTACTGACGAAGTTAGCCACTAATTTGCCCCTCCTGAATTAATATTTTTGTCATGTATCAACTGCTGCATTCCCTGGATCCTGGCTTCGGTCGACATTATAGCGGTCTCAGTCATGGTTCTGAGCTGTTCGTCATTAAGGGCGTTAATGGAGGCTTTGGCCAAAGCTAAGCCTTGAGTCTCCATGGTTATCAGAGCACTTAAAGCCAGGATCTCGTTTGGGGCCAGGTTTTTCAATAGTATACCTCCTATCTGATTTATAGTTATGCAGATGATGCTATCCTAGTATTTGTCAAATAGTTCGAACCTATTCAGCCCGTCTTCACTGGCTAAAGCGGATCCCTCCCCAAGTTGCTCGTGGTAAATCCCAATGGGCATATTAAAATAACAGGCGCTTTCACAGCACTTGTCACCTGCAGCACAAACCACTATAGCTGAAAACATCGCTGCACGGCTTAAGCAGGAGTATTAGTTGGGCGAGTGACGTACGCCGAGCCGTTGCAACAAACGGTGAAACTGAGGGCTGCGAAGCGCAGCGAGAAACAGGATGTTTCGAGCAGCGAGGACCGAGTGCATGGATACCGAATTCTTAAGTGGTCTGCGTCGCACCAGAAGTAAGCCGATGTGTTGCCGGCGAGGAGTCCCAGAGCGAGCCGGCTAATACCCCTGCATCCTGGCTATCACTCGCTGCCAAGCCTTAGCGGAAGCTAAAGCTTCCGCTACGTTTAGGTGAAAGTCATTTTCACAGCAATTATCACCTTAAGAAATGACCACGATAAATGAAAACTTGAACCTGTCATCGCCCCCTTCGGGGACTACTGATGTTCGCTGACGCTCACAATTATTGTTGCGAGGCTGCGAAGCGACGTGGCGATCTGTTAACTCTAACCGGTAGTTGAGTAGAGATTGCCAAGCGCTGCGCTCTCGCAACATTAATAGTGAGCGATAGCGAACATCGGGGGTCCTTTAGGGCAATGACATGGCGATGGCTATTTCACAGCAATCTCCAGGTTCATCGTAGTCCGTTCTACTGGTGATCATTGTTCACCTGGCTGTGGAAAATATCATCCAAAGTCATTTCTTCTGGAGTGGTTTTTACCTGGTCTATTACCCGGGTCACTCCGCGTGCCTTTGATGCTGAACGGATGGCTGCCTCGAGTTCCTCCGGGTTATCGGTATGTCCTCTTAACACTACCGTTCCGTGCCCACCTATACTCTCAGCTCCGATATGGTGGGGATCTACCCGGTCATCCAACTGCAGCTCTTCCTGGGCTTCCATGGTAACGTCCTGGGTTTTTATGGCACCGTCGGTACTGATCGCGATAGCACTGGCTACTGTTTTGACTCCAGGTATGCTCTTCAACAGGCTTTCGACCCGCTGCTTTTCCTTGAGGGTGTCAACCACACCTTCCACGCGCACCTCTTCTCCTACTACATCTGCCTTTAAGGCATATCCACGCAGATCCTGATCATTGTCCAGCTTGTATTTAACCTGTTTTCTCAATCGCTCTTCTAACTGCTGTTTCTTGATCATAAAACCCCCCTCTTTCAATTAATCAGCCGCTTTATTGAAACGGCAGCTGAACTTTATAGTTGGTGAAAACCTCTATAGCATCGGCAATTTCTGGATAGAGAGCAATATTCGCCTGGTACTCGCCCAGATTAAACAGTTCGTCAAAAAATTGATCATGCAGACCTTGTACCCGCATACAGTTTTTTTCCACCACCTGGCGCAGCTGCGGGCAGATCACCTCATTTATGGCAATCTGGTAGTTAACCAGGTTGTACTTTTCCGTAGCCAGCATATCATTGAGCCGGTCACGCATATTGAAGCTCTGATCCTTTACCTGGGGCAGCTCCGGAGAGACAGTTTTGCCGATTTTTGTTACGCCGGTAGGTGATACTACTGTGGAGTTATAATCCATCAACTCATCCCTCCTATTGGCTGATTAAAGCTGTTCAGATGGTCCAACAAATCCAGGTAATTCTGCTGGTGAGTCATAGCGGCATTGGTAAACAGATCCTGCCGAGCCGGATTGGTCTCCTTTTGTGAGTAATCAAAACTTTTCTTGCAGGCTAACAGCTCCCAGGACATCAAATCCTTTAAGTAATTCAATTCCTTGTGAGATATGTTGTTCATTGCCAGTCTCCTTTCATCACTTCTACCCTCAACAGCTAGTTATCCATCACCTATTAATATGGCCAAAAACGGTAATTAATATTGCATGGGCTTTAATTGTGCCTATTGTTTCAGCAAATATTTACGATAATACTAATGAAGTTTGTTATATCTTGCAGATGAATTGTTATATTTTGTAGGTAGAATAAATTTTTTGCAGAATTGGATATTACTGATCCGTATTATTTACCATCTTAGGGAGGCAATTATGGTGAAAAAAAGCATCCGGTATAAGTTATCTGCTTTAGTGGGCTTGGCACTGCTGGGCATTGCTATAATTCTGATCGTGTCTAGCCTTGACCTGAACCGCATTGTAGCTGACCTGGTGCTCACCCAGTATGAGCGGGGTTTTGTTAACAGCAGTCTGGTACTAAATGCCGACCGCGACCTCTACCAAGCCTTGGTGGAACATCATAAAATTATACGTATTCCTCCTGACTCTCCTGCCTACCAACAGGGCATCGACACCTTTCAGGAGAATATTGACCAGGTAAGAGAACGTATGAACGCAGCAGAAAATACATTAAAAGACGTACCTTCTGCATATGAAGGCATTACCTCCCCCTCCAGTGACAATACCGCCAAGGAGGCTTTTGCTGAATTCTGGAGCAATTTTGATAACTGGGTAAAAGATGCCCAGGCACTTCAGCAGATGCATGTGGAACAGCCTGATTTGGATCTATCTGCCCGCATTGAAGACAGCCAAGTTCTGTTTGAGGCCAGCCGCGAGCCTATCAATCAGATAGGAGAAATCCTGGACCAATATGCTCAGGTTTCAGCCCAGCAGAGCCGCGAGAAAGCTAAAACTACTCAATTGACCCTGATGGCTGTCGGTTTACTTACCATTATGGTGTTAAGTGTGGTTAGTTATCGAATCATCAGGAATATTATTGATTCGGTTAAGCGCATTACCGAGATAATGAATAAAGTTGCCAGCGGTGTCCTGCAAACTCAGCCGGTAAAAGAAGACGGTGACCGAAATCGAAAACCTGGGAGTAATAGTCAATCAAATGATAGCCAGCTTACGCGAACTTATCGGTGAAGTGCAGATGTCCAGTTCCTCACTGGTATCGTCAAGCGAACAACTGGCAGCTTCCAGCCATCATATACTCAACAGCGTTAAAGATATCAACTCTTCTACCCACAGTATCTCATTGGGCTTGGAGTCGGTTTCCGCTTTCGCAGAAGAAGTCAACGCTTCCAGCCAGGAGATTAATGCGACTATTTCCACACTGGCTATCGAGGCCAACAAAGGTATGGAAGTAGCCCAGCAGATAGAAATACGAGCTTTGTCCGCGGAAGAGATGGCCGTAGCAGCTCAGGATGAAAGCCAACAAACCTACTCAACCATCAAAACCGAAGTGGTGGAAGCTCTTAATAAGGCCGGAGTGGTAAATGAAATAGCTAATATGGCGGAGTCTATTTCGTCCATAGCCGAGCAAACCAATCTATTAGCTTTAAATGCTGCTATTGAAGCAGCGCGGGCTGGTGAACAAGGACGAGGATTTGCTGTGGTTGCTGAAGAAGTCAGAAAACTAGCGGCAGATTCTTCTCAAACCGTAATTGGTATTCAGCAGTTGACTCATCAGGTGCAGGATTCTATCGCCAATTTAACCGACAGTACTCAACGTCTGCTGGACTTCATCAATGAAAATGTAGCCGAAGCTTACAAATCTTTGGTGGAAACCGGCCAGCAATACCGCTTGGATGCCAATGAATTTAGGAACCTGAGTGAAACGGTCCATTTTATGTGTCAACAGGTGATGCAGGCGGAAGAAGAAGTTGGCAAAGCCATGGAATCTGTGGCAGTAACCATCATGGACAACTCCAAAAATTCCAAGACTATTATGGAAAACACTGAAACGACTGAACATACTGTTGCAGAAATTTCTGAGATGGCAGCCCAGTTGGAAGAAGAGGCCACCAAACTTCATGAACTGGTTAATCGTTTTGTTCTGTAAGCAAATTTTTCTCCAAAAGCAAGCCTGCTGATCCATACTGGTCAGCAGGCTTGCCATGTAGGGGTATTTATTTTTGGCAGCAACTTATTCTCAGTTTTCGTTTTCCTTTTCCATAGCCAGCAAATCTTCCATAAGATGGGGAATGCCTCTATAAACCAGCATCTCCCATACACCCATGAGTTCTTCGATGCTCACAACTTGGGCTTCCAAAAGGAGCTGCAGCACCTGGCCATCGATAGCAGCAATTAAAGTAGCTGCCAGAGCACGGTTCAGACGCGAGTGTTCGACTTCATAAGCACGATGCATTCCCTGCTCAGACATATCTACCCAGCCGCGATATTTACTGCCCAATCGCTCTTGCATTTCCTTATTGCTCTTTATAGCTTCATGGGTCAGGTAGAACTGCAGCTGGTTATGTTCCATGTTTTCCAACCGCTGCCGGATGCCATACAGTAAACTCTCTTTTAGCTCCTCCGGTGAACCGGAGGAAATAAGGGAAGTTTTAAAAGGGCTTATGGCTGCACGCAAATACTGATCAATAAGGGCATACAGTATCTCATCTTTGCTCTCATAGTGATAATAAACTGCACCCTTGCTGAGACCAGCTTCATCAGCAATTGATTGTACACTGGCTTTATGGACTCCAAATTTGGCAATTACCTTTCTGGCCGCATCAAGTATGGCCTCTTTGCCGCCCTTGTTATTCGCCAATAACTTCACCCCATATTCGGCTTATGCCAATAAACAATTGAATTTATTATACAGCCTTATTTGCCCTTGTAGACCGGTTTTCTTTTCTCCAGGAACGCCTTCATGCCCTCTGTCTGGTCCTCGCCGGCAAATAATAACGACCAGACTTTCTGTTCGTGTTGCAATCCAGCCGTCAGTGAATTGTTTTCCGCGTAGTTCATAGCTGCTTTGGCAGTTCGAAGGGCGGCTGGGCTCTTGCGAGCCAGAGACTTAGCCAGCTTAAAAGCAGTCTCCTGCAACTCAGCTACGGGCACCACTTTATTAACAATGCCCATGTTAAACGCAGTCTGGGCATCTATGATATCCCCAGTTAAGACCAGATACCTGGCCCGGCTCCAGCCGATAGCTCTTCCCAAACGCTGGGTTCCGCCGCACCCTGGTACAATGCCCAGATTAATTTCCGGCAGCCCAAATATGGCATTGTCAGCCGCAATGCGTATATCGCAAGCCAGGGAGATTTCGGTTCCTCCGCCCAAGGCGGGCCCGGCAATGGCAGCGATATATGGTTTGGGCGATGAGGTGATCAGACCAACCATATCATGGGCATTGCCGATGAACTCTTCCATTTCCTGCACCGACGCTTCAGCCATGTAAGGTATATCCCCTCCGGCAGCAAACACCTTGTCTCCGCCGGTTATAATAACTGCCCGCACCTCAGGGTCGTTATTAACTTCGGTAAAGGCCGCGGTCAGCTCTGCCACTGACTCCGGATTGGTGGGGTTCATGGATTTGGCATTGTCAAAAAGGATTATGCCAACCCCTTCTTTCTTCTCCATTTTTAACAGTTTGTATTCCACAAGTATAACCTCCCTTTTTGTTGTCAGAATGGATTCCGCTTAAGTTTTTCAATAATCGTGGCCTGAAACTTAGACAATTGCTATTGAGCAACTATTTCATTGGCCTACTCATACATAGCATTGATTATATCGCTGTATTTCTCTTCTATTTGCTTGCGCTTTAGCTTCATGGTAGGAGTTAGCTCTCCGCCTTCCTGGGTCAGCTCATTCACCAGCAGAGTATACTT
>JAKPGY010000144.1 GCA_029550685.1 Bacillota bacterium | reverse complement strand
ACCTAATTTCCCGAAAAATTATAACTATGTTTTTGGATCAATCCCCAGACTCTCCATAATTTGACGCTGGGGTTTGGTAATCTCTGTGAGAATGTGCCCATACTTACCAGAGTAACGAATTTGAGTCAATGTCTCCATCTCCAAGAGTAATTCCCGGACTGTGTACTTCTCAGTTAAGCCGGTATCCCGCATCTTTTTCCGCAAAGCACTCAGGTAAATAAGAGCAATAAACTGAATAAAAAGTCGGCCATCCATAGTCGAGGAGGTGTGAATGCGGAGTCGTTTCATATCCAACTGGTTTTTTAAGTCATCAAAACATTTCTCCACGTAGTCCTTATCCCGATAAACCCGCAGAGCTTCCACCGGATCTTTAATATCATTGGTAAGAAGTACATAGAAGCCAGCATACCGGTTACAGTATTTCTGAATGGCTTCTTGGTTAAAAAGCACTTTACGACCCCGTACTGGGGTCTCCTTAATGGTGAAGAAGGTCTGGTAAGCATCAGCATGGTTACTCACTAATTGCCCGGTCTCCAACTCTGTTTTGTAGGTCAGTAGATCTTCCATAAAGCTATCAGTGTCTTCAGCTAAGGTATGGGCATTATAGTAAAGGTGAACATAGCAACGCCGCCGTTTTTGACCCCAGGAGTATAGGTGGGTATGGACATAGAGAACTTCCCCTTCCAGCTTGCGATAGTTATCCGGGTCTTGGATAGTTGTCCTTACTTGGTCAATTAGGTTCTGCACCCATTTACGTTGGATGGGCACTGCCAGGATGAATTTATAGTGAGCTGCCAACAGCTGGTCTACATTTTTCTGGCAGTAGAAACCTTTATCCAACACCAGGTGTAGTTTAGCCAGTTCCAAATAGCTGAAAGTCTTTAAAAGGTGAGATAGAGTACTGACATCACTGATGTTACCAGGTAGCCGGTGGTAGTAAATAGGTAGCTGGCTTTTCTGACCAAAAAGCAGGGCTAAGTTGATCTGCTTCAGGTTTTCTCGGTCCCGGTTGTAGCCATATTTGAGATACTCATTCAGCTCCCCATAGGAAGAAACAGAGGTAATGTCATAACATAGGTAATCATTTTCTAACACTTTCTGTCCCCAATTTTTAAAGAAGGTCTTCTGGCCGTCAGTTCCTAAGGTGCGTAAGATTTCACTGATACGCTGACTGGTCAGCTCTTGTCCTAAAGGATGGGCATGACTTTTGCTCCAGGCTCTGCAGTGGGAGAGGGGTCCACCTCTAGTGGTGATATAGTAAGCCATACTCAGGAGTTCACGGTATACCTGGGGGAAAGAGGCTTTGAGTATTTTGTCCAGTTCCAGCTCCATTGTAATTTTATCCAATAGCAGAGTTGGCCCTACCACCACGCTAGTGGCGGTGACAGCCGGATCCCTAATAGCTGCCTGTATTGGGTTTAGTCGCTTAGAGGGGATGAACTCACCAGTTACCGGGTCCAGCTTGCCTATACAAACCTGCTGGTTACGGGGTTGTTTCTTCTCTTTATCCCAAGTAGAGGTAGCTTCATAAACATAGGTAACACCGGTTTTCTTGTTCACCTGATGAACACGGTAGGTCATGCATAAACCCTCCTTTCATAGTTATAATTATAACTATGATTGAAAGGATTTGCAAGAAAAATATGGCCGCAAAGTAGCTTCTTTTCAGGGTTTTAGAGATTCATAGTTATAAAATACTCGGGAAACCAGGTTACAAAGAAGATAAAAAGGATATTTCCTATATTCCAGAGGGCAAGCCGAGAAATACTACATTAAAGGCCATCTTTTCAGTACGTTCTTCAAGATAACCGCCAAACATTCCCTTGATAGTTCCAAAGAAAGATTCTATAAGACAGCATTTCTTATAGATTTCCTGATGGGTATTGGTATTATAGCCTTGAGCAGCAAACTTTCTTATTTCATTCCTTTAGCTTTA
>JAKPGY010000053.1 GCA_029550685.1 Bacillota bacterium | reverse complement strand
TGATTGGGAATTATTCGTAACAGCCCTTATACATTGCTATTATAAGTCTGATGATACCGTGGTGTTCTCCACAATTTTCATAATGATGGGCAGGGGGAATGGCAAGAACGGATTTATATCTCCGGTGGCGTGGTATTTGACTACGCACTACCACGGGATAAAAGGGTACAATGTGGATATTGTGGCAAATGCCCAGGACCAGGCAAAGACGTCATTTGGGGATATTTACGATGTGCTTGAAAGAACCTGGACAAAGTCAAAGAAGTTTTTTTATAAGACTAAAGAGATTATTATAAATCTCATTACGAAGTCTTATATAAAGTTTAATACCAGCAACGCAAAGACAAAGGATAGCAAGCGAACAGGGTGTCTTATTTTTGACGAGGTCCACGCTTACGAGGACTACGAACAGATAAAGGTTTTTACTAGTGGCTTTGGAAAGCGGAAACATTCCAGAGCTTTTTATATTACCACGCAGGGGAACGTAAGAGAGGGCGTACTTGATGATATGCTGGCTATTGCCGCCGACATCCTAAACGGTACAATAAAGGACCTGCGCTGGCTGCCATTGATATACCGAATTGATGAAGAGAAGGAAGCCTTAGTCCCGCAGATGTGGCATAAAGCAAATCCATCATTGAAATATTTGCCCACGCTCAAGTTGGAGATGGATCAAGAGTTTATTGAGATGAAATACAACCCAGCGTTGGAAGAAGAGTTTTATACCAAACGCCTGAACTGGCCCAAAGGAAACCGAGAACTTCAGGTAACCGAGTGGGATAACATTGCTGCAACAAACAAACCTCTGCCAGACTTGACAGGATGGGAATGCACTGTCGGCATAGACTATACTAAGCTTCGTGACTGGGCAGCGGTTAACTTCCATTTTCGCAAGGGTGACCAGCGATATGATTTCGGCCGGTACTGGATATGTACACAGAACCCAGAACTCGAAAGAGTTAAGGCTCCATGGCACGATTGGCCGGAATGCGTACCTGTAGACGCTGTGGAAATTGCTCCGGAACTACTGACAGAATATATTCTTGAGGTTGGCCAGAAACACAACATTAAAATGCTAGCACTTGATAACTACAGATATGCATTAATGCGAGATGCACTTGAAAAAATAGGCTTCAGCAAGGATCGAGAAAATCTCTATCTTGTACGGCCATCAGATATTATGAAAGTCCAACCGGTTATCGACAGCTGCTTTAATAAGCAGCTTTTTACATGGGGTGATAACCCAGCACTGAGGTGGGCAACAAACAACACAAAACTTGTCCGGTCTGGGAAAAAAGAAGGCACTGACACCGGCAATTACTACTATGCAAAGATTGAGGGTAAAAGCCGAAAGACCGATCCGTTCATGGCATTGGTTGCGAGCATGACAGTGGAGGATAAGCTTGGAAATGGTGAGTCATCATATGACGATTTGCCGGTTATTACATGATAGAAAGA
>JAKPGY010000051.1 GCA_029550685.1 Bacillota bacterium | reverse complement strand
ATCGCCAATGTTATATGGGGTTTTGTATGGCAGCAGCACTTCTCCTACCCTCAGAGATGTTTAACCACTGCCCTCAGAGCATAGGACTTGTGGAGCATCCTATGGTGACTATATATTCCCATATAACGTAGCCCGATAGGGTTAATACCCCCTGGCTGAGGCTAATCAACTAAGCTTGTTAATCACAAGCTCCACCCTCTATAGGGTGGGGTAGTTGACTATTACCATTTTTAAATGAAAAAAGCGGGGCTTATTAAACCCCGCCTTTTAGAATTAATCAAATAACACAATATCAAGTTTTTTAGCCACAGTCAGGAAACCAATAGCATTGGCAAATTGGGCATCATCCATAAACATAGCATCGGGGAAAGCTTTGGATAATTCATTCTTTAATGCAATGCTCCCTCCCCCGGCCATTATAACGTGACTGTAGGTATCTTTCCCCGGCCCTCTCTGCCGGTAAGCATCTGCTATGGATTCCACGGTTTTTTGTGCGACTAATCTATTTACATCCCCGTAATCCTTTTCCTGCCCATTGACACGGCAACTTCCAGTTAGAAAAGTGCGTTCTGCACTTTCAAACGATACCTCGAAAGCGCCGATTTCTTCAGCTATGCGGTTTGCTAATTCGCGGAATACAGATACCATTCCAATATCTAACGTAAAGGAATTCTCCAATACAAATTCAAATTCTTCGTTCCGAGTTAACTTGAATGTTGCTACATCAGTAGTTCTGTAGCCAATATCAACCACTGTTGTAAAATCCCCGGGTTTAATTTCCTTTTTAAAATTCTCGCAATGGGGATTTAGAAATATACCGGCAGCCTGGGGAAATACATGAGCTTGCTTCACTGCAATATGCTTTTCTACTCCCCCTATTTCGACCGTAGCAGTAAAGTTGGTTAAAAAATTTCTAAATTCCTTTTCTGCATTAGCATAAGAGGAAAGAGGCAGGCCGGTTACCAATAAAATATTCTTTTCTTCTTCGCTGGTCACAGCTGCCAAGGAAGTTGCTAGCATAGCTTGAAATGCCGGATTGTTGAATCGCTGTGTATCATCAAATGCGCGGATTGCAAAGCGATGTTCTTTTGCGGCCATTTCACCTACAAACCAAGTTTGTCCGTTGATTGTGACAACATAGTCACCAGCAGCTGACAACATCTTA
>JAKPGY010000049.1 GCA_029550685.1 Bacillota bacterium | reverse complement strand
TTGGACTGCGTCACATCCCAATTAATTCTTTCATGGGCCATAGCCCTTCATCGTTTTTCCACGGCACCCCTATATAATCCAGGATAAAACCAATACCTAAACCTTTATTGCTCGGAACCCACTTTCCATTGACCATCTGTCCACCGCCGGTGCAGTAAGCCCAGCGGTCAGGGTGAGTTATCTGCATCCGCTGGAATCGGTTAGGTTCTGGTTCCAGATGAACTCCGAACATACAAAACATACAGCCCGTTCTGTTTACTCCGGTTGTTATCAACTTCCCCCCTCGCTTACAGATTCTGCCGTAACATTTAGCATAGGGAAGGTTATTGTCTTTTAGGTATTGCAATATATCCTGTTCAGTCCAGAACCCTAGGGGAGTAGATTTTGGCCGGCCAGATTCAAAGACATTACATCCGCCGTTTTGCAAGTATTCGAGTTCGCGATTTGCTCCATCGGCCGCCATGGTTCCTATGTATGGCTGTCTACCAGTCTCCCTAACGTAGGTGTCCATCGGCTTCTTTTTCATCACATCACAGCATTGTTCGCTGATTTTGAAAGGGGCATCTTTTAGATATTGCCAACGGTCTGAAATTTTGGAATACCCAGAGTATTTACCGCTGCTCCTTATACCAGTAAGCCTGAGTCTAACTGTCGCTGCATTCTTTTCCGTAGGATTCTGAATTTGCCGGATGTATTGAGCTTGCCTTTTACTAATCACTGGATAACCGTATTTTTCAAGCACTTGCCGAAAGGTCATTTTGGGTTTTAACCTAAATACATTCGGCTGACTTAAAGCAAACTTCCTAACCTCGGGATACTCTAGGTGCGTATCGCAAAATACCGCGGGAACATCGGGATATAACTGCCGCACAATATGAAGCAGTACCGTCGAATCCTTGCCACCAGAGAAGGAGACATAAACCTGCCCTTTCCAATGCTCATACCATTCGCGGATGCGTTCCTGGGTAATCATGATTTTATATTTAAGTGGAAGAGCTTGTAAGTCTCTTAGCTGCTTGGCATCCATGATCCGACCTCCCTTCTATGTCGCATAATTAACAGACTGCGAACTACTTCGCTAAAAATAAATTTGCTTCCAACCCGGCCATTCTGCGCCGGATAATTTCGCAATACTCTGGGTTTAGTTCAATACCAATACTGTTTACTCCTAATCGCTCTGCTACCCATAAAGTTGTACCAGCTCCGGCGAAAGGGTCTAAGACTGTTCCACCATCAGGACACCCCGCTTTTATACATATTTCCGGTAATTTTGGCGGGAATGTTGCAAAGTGCGCTTCTTTGTATGGCTTAGTGTTTATATTCCAAACTGTGCGCTTGTTGCGTTTAGGAGGGATTCTGTCGCTTCCAGCTTGTTCTTCAATATTTTGGCTTAAACGATTTATTGTTGAGTTCGTAACTGGTTCCGCTATCGCATCAGCATCATAAAAATACTTTTTGCTC
>JAKPGY010000103.1 GCA_029550685.1 Bacillota bacterium | reverse complement strand
GTAAATGATGAACAATGCTACCCCGGTAATTAACCTTCTCTGGACAGGAGGGTGGGATTCAACGTACCGCCTCTTGATTCTAACTCAGAAAAAAATCATATTGCAGCCACATTATATTATCTGCGACAGAAGACGTTCTGTTAACAATGAACTCAATGCTATTGAAAAAATTACTGAAGATATTGTTAATGACAGCAGAACAAAATGTGATTTTCTCCCCACCATAATTATCAAGGAAGCGGACATCCCTCCGAATGAAGAAATAACCAATGCTTTCAACCGTATTCGACAACAAGTATTGATAGGGCCTCAGTATGAATACCTTTCACGGTATGCCCACACTGTGGGCAACCTTGAGATTGGAATTGAAAAAGGCGGCCTTGCTGAGGATATGATTAACAAGTTCGGGAAGATAAACTATGTTGACAAAGATGGCCTTAGTTACTGGGAGCTTGATAGATCTGCTTCTTCTGAGGATTTAATAACAGTTTTTGGTGGCTTCCGTTTTCCTATCTATACAATGTCTAAGTTGGATATGAAAGAAGAAGCTGAGAAACTCGGGGTTATGGAAATAATGGAGAAAACGTGGTTTTGCCATTTTCCCTATAAAGGCTTACCTTGCGGAAGCTGCTTTCCCTGCAAGTTTACAATTGAGGATGGGCTTGCTTATAGATTGCCAAAAAAAGCCCTGCGACGTTATAAAACTGAAAAAAAATTCGGGAAGTACAAGATTTACCAAAGGATGAAACGTCTGCGGAGGAAATGGCTTCATTACTAGGTTCGATCTAATTTGCGCCAGGGAATAGCCATGCTATCACCACCATAAATAATACTGGAATATATCTGAAAAAATTCTCCTTTTGCCAGCATAATCAGCCACTGGGAACCGTCCCCAGTGGCTGATTTTTTATGGTATGCGGTAGACTTTAAGTCCGTATTCGCCTTCGCAGGTGACGGCAACTATATTGCCTGCACTGCAGATTCGGCTGAAGGCACAGAAGGGGAGGATGACCCCGGAAAATGCTGTTCGC
The DNA here is from genome assembly GCA_029550685.1 of Bacillota bacterium. Taxonomy (GTDB): domain Bacteria; phylum Bacillota; class Syntrophomonadia; order Syntrophomonadales; family Syntrophomonadaceae; genus DTU018. Next base: position 769 of record JAKPGY010000103.1, on the reverse strand, counting down.
CCGTTATGAGATTGGTTTTTACCAGCGGCGAGGCAAGCCCCAGAAAGTCGAAGGCAAAAGGATTCCAAATACTGAATTTCCCGACAGCCTTCTGGTCAGTATCCGGCTGCGGGCAGCATATTCCCCGCGCTGGTACAGGTCATGGCATCTGTTGAGGGCATCTGCATTATCAATGGGTTTAATCAGAAAGAAAGCTATTATTGCCAAGAGCAAGGTAATACCGGGGACACGCAATTTGCGCCAGGGAATGGCCATACTAACACCTCCAGTTCAATGTATATACTTTCTAGGCTTTCGGGAAAAAACCTTCTTTTCCCAGGCAGTTTAGCTACCGCCGACGCCCAGGACAAGCCAAAACCACCGCCTGCATTGCATGATTTCCTGTGGTATAATAACCCTGATATATTTCCAGCAGGAGTTGAACCTTATGAAATTTAGATCTGCCAGCCCAGTAGAGACTCAGGAGCTGGCCCGCTGTTTGGGAGAGTTGGCCCCGCCAGGAACGCTGCTTGTGCTGGATGGCCCCCTGGGCGCCGGCAAGACCAGCTTTGCCCAGGGGCTGGCTAAGGGTCTGGGGATTGAAGGCGTAGTTAACAGCCCCACCTTTACCTTGGTAAAAGAATATTGCGGTCGCTTGCCCCTGTTTCACTTTGACCTCTACCGCCTGGAAGAGGCTGAAGAGTTATGGGAACTGGGGTTTGAGGAATATTTAAGGGCAGGTGGCGTCTGTGCCCTGGAGTGGGGGGAAAGGGCCATTAAGCTGTTGCCC
>JAKPGY010000044.1 GCA_029550685.1 Bacillota bacterium | reverse complement strand
AGCATTGATTACCTCTGCTTGTTGGAGAATAATATCAAAATTGCTGATAATACCTAGAGCAGCACCAGTCATGACAGCAGTACATATCATCATAAACATGAATATCATTTGTCCACGTGTCATGGTAAAAACCTCCTAGTTGATGTTTATATATAGTAAAATATTCCTGAAAAAATTGCAATTTATTGTACTATATTTCACAAATTGACTGACAAAAAGGGACCCCTCTAAGGGGTCCCCAAAACTATAATATGACAATTATACTCCGTAATCACGCTCTTTTTTCGTATCCTTAATCAGAGTCACATCAGTGGAGTTGAACATAGCAAATACTTCATCACCAGGATGCAAATCCATAGCTTGGGCAGCACCAGTTGTAATCGTGGCATACACCGGCCGATCTCCTACATCCACAATCACTTCGGTCATATCTTGACCTATTTTAACATCCATTATTTTTCCCACCAATTTATTAGGCTGGCTGATACGCATACTGACTCTCCTTTTTTATCTTAGAATGTGCAGAGGAATTCCAAATTATGATTGCTTGCATATTGATATAAAAGTGATATCATATTGATAGAAGCAATTTATGGAGGAGGATAATTAGTGAACGAAAAGCAAGCTTGGAAAATGAACGGTTTTGTGGGTATTTTGATAATGTTATTATTGCTGGGAGCCGGGGTATATTTATTTTTTACCCCTATATCCCTGCCGGTAGCCATTGGCCTGGCAACCCTAATCTTTATTGCTGTTTGTGTACTGGCCAGCGGGCTTACCATTGTTCAGCCCAATGAAGCCCGAGTAGTTATCTTCTTCGGCCGGTATGTGGGCACTATAGTTGATGATGGTATGTGGTTGACCGTTCCCCTGACCATACGCAAACATGTATCACTGCGAGTACGGAATTTTAACAGCAAAATGCTTAAAGTGAATGATGTGGATGGTAATCCTATCGAAATCGCGGCGGTAGTAGTTTTTAAAGTAATTAGTGCGGCCAAAGCAGTATTTGATGTTGATGATTATGAAACCTTTGTGGAGATTCAAAGCGAGACAGCTCTGCGCCATGTAGCTACCCGGTATCCCTATGATGTATTTGATGAGGAAGGCTATTCACTGCGCGGCAATGCCGAGGAAGTGGCTGCTGAATTAGCCCGCGAACTGCAGGAGCGCTTGTCTGTAGCTGGAGTGGAAGTTCTGGAAGCTCGCCTGACCCATTTAGCCTATGCCACTGAGATTGCAAGTGCCATGCTTCAGCGCCAGCAGGCTTCTGCCATACTGGCCGCTCGCCAGAAAATTGTTGAAGGGGCAGTTGGCATGGCGCAAATGGCTATAGTCCATCTGGAAAAGGATAAAACCGTTGAACTGGATGAGGAACGCAAAATGGCCATGATAAATAATCTCCTGGTAGCCATTGTGTCTGACCGTTCGGCTCAGCCGGTAATAAATACTGGGACATTGTATTAGGAAGCAGGATATGGCACAGAAAAAATCCTTTTTGCTGCGCATAAATCCTAAATTGTATGAAGTACTGGAAAAATGGGCTGCTGATGAATTCCGTAGTGTAAATGCTCATATAGAGTTTTTGCTTCATGACGCAGCTGTGCGCAGTGGCAGACTAGGGAACAAAGATATAAAGGCCAGCCAGGAGACCGGAGGAAATGACATTGAACAATTATCACCTGAAGAACCGGGCGCGATAAATGACAATACTTCAAAGATGTAGAGGAGGCTTCAGCCTCCTCTACATCGGAGAGTGACAAAAAAGTTGTTAAAAAGAGATCGCCACGTCGCTACGCTCCTCGCAACATTAGTCGTGAGCGATAGCGAACATCAGTAGTGCCGGAACGGCCGATGACATACCAGAAGGCCATCTTATGTGTCATTGCGAGCCCCGGAAGGGCGTGGCAATC
>JAKPGY010000091.1 GCA_029550685.1 Bacillota bacterium | reverse complement strand
TATTCGATAGATGTTACCACACCTGCACCAACAGTACGGCCGCCTTCGCGAATAGCAAAGCGCAGACCTTCTTCTATGGCGATGGGAGTTATCAGTTCTATATGCATCTGCACGTTGTCTCCCGGCATTACCATCTCTACTCCCTCGGGCAGGGTGATTACTCCCGTTACGTCCGTGGTACGGAAATAAAACTGGGGACGGTAACCGCTGAAAAATGGTGTGTGCCTTCCGCCTTCTTCCTTGGTCAGCACGTATACTTCGCCTTTGAATTTGGTTAAGGGCTTGATGCTGCCCGGCTTGGCTAATACCATGCCCCGCTCTACTTCTTTCCGGTCCACTCCTCTTAACAGAGTTCCGATGTTGTCTCCTGCTTGCGCATAGTCCAACAGCTTTCTAAACATTTCTACTCCGGTGCATACTGTCTTGCGGGATTCTTCTCTCATGCCGACGATCTCTACTTCGTCTCCTACCTTTACCTGGCCTCTCTCTACTCTGCCGGTGGTTACGGTTCCGCGTCCGGTTATGGTGAATACGTCTTCTATCGGCATCAGGAACGGCTTGTCAACATCTCTTTCGGGCAGCGGAATGTACTTGTCTACTGCATCCATCAGTTCCCATATCTTGCTGCACCATTCTTCATCACGGGATCCGCATCCGCACTCTAACGCTTTCAGAGCAGACCCTCTGATTATCGGAATTTCGTCTCCGGGGAATTCGTACTCGTTTAACAGATCCCGGATTTCCATCTCTACCAGTTCCAGCAGTTCTTCGTCATCTACCATGTCTACCTTGTTCATGAATACTACTATATACGGTACCCCTACCTGTCTGGCCAACAGTATATGTTCTCTGGTCTGGGGCATGGGGCCGTCGGCGGCGGATACTACCAATATGGCTCCGTCCATCTGGGCTGCCCCAGTGATCATGTTCTTAATATAGTCGGCGTGGCCCGGGCAATCTACGTGGGCATAGTGCCGGGTTTCCGTCTGATATTCTACGTGGGCGGTGTTGATGGTTATTCCTCTTTCTCTCTCCTCTGGGGCTTTGTCAATGGAATCATAGGATGTCGCTACTGCTCCTCCTACCTTTGACAGTACCAGGGTGATTGCTGCTGTTAACGTGGTCTTGCCATGATCCACGTGCCCTATTGTCCCAATGTTTAAGTGAGGCTTGGTCCTCTCGAATTTTGCCTTTGCCATCTGTTCTCACCTTTCCCCTTTCCTGTTGGGTTAATTTTTGACCGTCAAGCTATATTGTAACCAATCTGCACATAAAATAAAAGAAGCGAGATAAGGTCCCACTTCTCTATATGCTATGGTAGCGGCGCAGGGATTCGAACCCCGGACACTACGGGTATGAACCGTATGCTCTAGCCAACTGAGCTACGCCGCCAAATGGAGCCCATAACCGGACTTGAACCGGTGACCTCATCCTTACCAAGGATGCGCTCTGCCGACTGAGCTATATGGGCTTACTAACTATTTCATATATGGTTGGCTATATACATGGTTGGCCCTGCGGATGGCTTTGGTATTAATCCCTAACGGGATTAATTTTTATCTCAGACCCTTGGGCACTCCTTATTTCAATCTCCCTGCGAGGACTATCCTCGCTTTACATTACTAGTTAGTATGAGATATCTGCTTTTGGTTGGCCCCATCGGGAATTATTGTTGTTAATCCCTGCGGGATTAACATATTCATCTCAGCCCTCGGGGCACTCCTTATTTCAGCCCCTTCGGGGCGCTTCAGATCTTTGGTTGGTCCTGGGGGGTATTACATATCCCCGGACACTCCTAGGGTTTTGGCTCCAATCACTTCGTGATTGGAGATTGGTTGCCCCCTTCGGGGACTACTTATCTCAATTCCCTACGGGAATAACTATCATTGGTTGCGGGAGCAGGATTTGAACCTGCAACCTTCGGGTTATGAGCCCGACGAGCTACCAACTGCTCCATCCCGCGATAGTATGGTGGAGGGAGAAGGATTCGAACCTTCGAAGGCGTTGCCAACAGATTTACAGTCTGCCCCCTTTGGCCGCTTGGGTATCCCTCCATTGAGCCTGGTTACTGGAGCCGAGCACAGGACTCGAACCCGCAACCTGCTGATTACAAATCAGCTGCTCTACCATTGAGCTAGCTCGGCTCAAGCAAATACTATTTTAACTGCTGCCCTAATCAAAGTCAATAGACTCTATACTGGATTAGAATGGCAGTAAAAAAGCGTCTTGTTGTTTGAAAGACGCCTTGTTACTGTTATTCATATAAAGGTTACAGCTCATTGCGATCTTCCAGGTACTTCTCCAGTTTGCGTTTTACTCTTTGCAAAGCATTATCTATGGATTTTACATGCCGTTTTAATTCTACAGCAATCTCCTGGTAGGACTTCCCTTCCAGGTAAGCCATAAGAACTTTCCACTCCAGGGAACTGAGGATCTCCCCCATCTTTCTTTCAATAAATATAAATTCCTCGCGACTGATGACGATCTCTTCCGGGTTGGTAATCTTGGTGGTGGACAGTATATCCATCAAAGTCCGGTCTGATTCTTCATCATATATGGGCTTATTCAAAGAAACGTATGAGTTCAGTGGTATATGCTTCTGACGGGTAGCGGTCTTAATAGCGGTAATTATCTGCCGGGTTATACACAATTCAGCAAAGGCTCTGAAGGAAGTAAGCTTGTCCGTTTTATAATCGCGAATAGCCTTGAAAAGGCCAATCATTCCTTCTTGAATTATGTCTTCCTTGTCCGCTCCAATCAGAAAATAGGAGCGTGCTTTGGCTCTTACAAAATTACGATATTTATCAACTAAATACTCTACTGCAGATTGTTCGCCTTGCTGAGCTAATTCCACGATTTCCTCGTCGGTCATCTCAGCATATGTATAGATCTGTGCAGCGATAGAACTGTGCATTCCGTCGCCTCCGTCGATACTTTTTTACCTTGGAAATATGCTGACTCAGCAGCTACTGTAGGCGTATACCTAATTATAGCCATTGGCTGCATTCTCGTCAAGATACGCCTTGGGGTCTAGCTACTGGGTTTTTCGCGAAATCCGGTTGATTGCCTCTCTGGCGAACCAGTTCATAAATAAGCAAAGCTGCGGAAACCGACGCATTTAGGGAATTAACCTGCCCATACATGGGAATACGTACCAATAAATCACAGTTTTCCCTGACCAGGCGCCTTATTCCTCGTCCTTCTCCTCCAATCACTAAAACCGCCGGGCGAGGCATATCTGTATGAAAATACTCGGTTGACCCTTCCATATCAGCTCCGATTACCCACATGCCTGCCTTTTTCAAGGTTTTTAAGGTGTTAACCAGATTGGTCTCTTGAACTACCGCTATATGTTCGGTGGCTCCGGCTGATGCTCTTACTACGGTAGGAGTAATGGTAGCAGAATGATGCCGCGGCAATATAATTCCATTGACCCCAGCGCATTCGGCAGTTCTGATTATTGATCCTAAATTCTGGGGGTCTTCAATTCCGTCCAGAACCAACAGCAAGGACTTTTCTCCAGCAATGGCCGCCTGGGCAATAACGTCCTCCAGATCAGCATACCGGTATGGTTCAACTTCAGCGACTACTCCCTGATGAGGGGCCTGAGGATAAAGTCGATCCAGATCAGCCTGGTTGGTCAGCTTTACATCTATGGCTTGATTCTGGGCCAGGTTAACTAATACTTCAATACGAGGGTTATTTCGTTCCTTTCCTATTATATATAATTTATAGATTTTTCTTGTACCGCGCAAGGCTTCGGTTACGCTATTGATACCGCCCAGTATTTCTCTCACTGGCCCTACCTGCCTGACTTTTTTCATATTTTGCCCTTCCCTGACAAGTTTACTCTATTCTAGGACTGCTCGGGCCGGAACTGGTCGTCACCTATAATAACCTGTGCGTAATGCTGGGCTGGAAAACTATCATCATAGGTGATATCGTCAAATAATACCGGAAACTTTTCTTTAAATAAAAGCAGCAAGGGGATAGCCACCTGACGCATCTGAGGATGGGCAGGTCCAGCACAGCGTAGTCGGAAAAAGTGCCGCCATTCCCGCATATTAAAGGTCACCGCTAATTCTGTTTTCAGGCTGTTAGGAAGAACAGAGCGAGCTTCCTGGGGAGAACAACCCTTCTCCATCATTTTCATGTAGCAGTCTTCCGCAGTCTGGCAGGCTTGTCTCCACAAAGAGAACGCCTCCTCCTGATCGGTTAGAAAGAAGGGCTCTATAACGGTTATTTCCCGCCCAAACTTGTCCTGGCTGTAGTTACAGTAGCGAGTGGATTCCTGGCTGTAGGATGCAATACGGTGGCGAACTATTTCATGGGATACACCCCGGTCAACTACAAATAACACGGTGACCTTTTCATGCTCTATAACTGATTCATGGCCCCGGGCCAGGATTGATGCCAGAAACTGCGGATTGAAATCATCTCCCATGCGTCCTTCTGACTTGTAGCAAATGCGAGCACACCGTTCCAACCGTACCAGTTTACCGGCATCCAACTCATCCCGGGGTACTATAACCCGGGGTTTGATTATAATCATGTCAAATCCCCCTCTATTGATTAATGGGACTGGAATCTTCATTATCATTGAATCCCAGTGACTGGTCTACCAATTCCAAAAGTCTCTGGTCATCCCCCTTAAGATACAGATAGCCAAGCAAGGCCTCAAACCCAGTGCTCATTTGATAATCTGCGGGATTGGCATGCCGGGGGGCTATACTCTTTGCATTACGTCCCCGGCGGACAATATCCTGCTCCTGTTCACTTAATTGATCCCAGAGAAGCCGCATAGCCCGGGCCTGGCTCTGAGCCCGGACCAGTTCTACGGTGTCATGATGTATATCCTTTACCCGCCGGTTTCCGGCAGCCACCAGATGAGTGCGCACCAAGAGTTCAAATACGGCATCACCGATGTAGGCAAGAACTACAGCCGAGTACTCTTTCAGGGTGTTCTCATCCAATGGTTCATGATTCAGCAATTTTCCAGCGAACTCCTTCCCGGGTATCTTCTATAGTTATTCCTGCATCCATAAGCTGGTTGCGAATCTGGTCGGCCAACTCATAATTACGATCGGCTTTCAAGGATTTTCGTATTGATAATAAATAATCCACCAGGCTGCTCAGTTCTGGAGCGCTTTCATAGCGAAAGCGGCTTCCGTCTTCCCGGTCCTCTACCACTACGCCCAGATCACGCAGGTAGTCCCGCAGGGCATCAGCTAATTCATAATTCTTAGTTTGACGGGCAGTCTGACGCAGCCGGGCTATAACGCCCAGAACATTGTCTATTATTTTTTCCTGATCGGTGGTCACTTTCTCCATAAAAATGCCCAGCAGGTCTCCTAAGTCTAAGTATAGTTCCTGCGCCTTACCAAGTGCTGCTTGGTCAGCCGGTTCTTGGGGATCAGCCTGGGCCAAATAGGCATTTATTTCATGAGCCATTTCAAACAGGTGGCCAATAGCCCGGGCAGTATTAAAATCATCGTCCATGGCTTCAATAAAACTATCCCTGATTTCGCACAGCTTATTCCAAAACTGAGCACCCTTCTCATGTAGGTCCTGGTGAGACGGAGATCTGCCCTCTAAAAATTCCTCCAGCAGGGTGCGGGTGTTTTTCAAGCGCAGTAAGGCCCGGCGAGCTTCTTCTAGTTTGCCATCGTCAAAATCAAGGGGACTGCGGTAATGGGTGGCGATCAAATAGAAGCGTACCACATCGGCGGGATACTTATCCAATATCTCCCGCAAAAGGAAAAAGTTGCCCAGGGATTTGGACATTTTCTCCTTATTGACTGTGATAAACCCATTATGCATCCAGTAACGAACGAAAGGCTTACCGGTTAAAGCCTCGGCTTGAGCAATCTCGTTTTCATGGTGGGGAAAAATCAGGTCGCTGCCTCCGCCATGAATATCTATAGTTTCGCCCAAAGAATTGGTGGACATAACTGAGCATTCAATATGCCAGCCCGGTCTGCCTGGTCCCCAGGGACTATCCCAGGCAGGTTCCCCGGGTTTGGCTGCTTTCCAGAGAGCAAAATCCATAGGATCTTCTTTTAACTCATTGATATCTATGCGGGCACCGGCGCGCATATCGTCCAGGGAACGCCCGGACAGTTTTCCGTAGTCGCTAAAAGCGCGCACCCGGAAGAAAACATCTCCCTGGGATTCATAGGCAAAGCCCTTGTCTATTAGGCTGGAGATGGCTGCTACTATTTCGGGAACATGCTCACTGACCCGGGGATGCTCTTGAGCGGGTTTTATACCCAGGGCGCCGGCATCTACAAAATATTCATCGATGTAGCGCTGGGCCAGCTGTAGCGGATCTTCCCCCTCTTCCTGGGCTCGCTTAATAATTTTATCGTCTACATCGGTGAAGTTCTGAACATAGTTCACTTTATAGCCGCGGTATTCCAGGTAACGGCGTACTGTATCGAATACCACCAGAGGACGGGCGTTTCCCAAATGGATCAGGTTGTAAGTAGTGGGACCGCAAACATACATGCTTACCTCATGCGGTTTCAATGTTATTAGCTCTTCTTTTTGCCCGCTGGCTGTATTGTAAAGGCGCATCTTCAAGCTCCTTTCTGATATATTCGTCTAACCGGCGCTCCAACTCGTTTATCCGGTTCTGCATGGCTGCCAGGGTATCGGCAATCGGGTCAGGCAGCAGGTGGTGCTCCAAATCCACCTCTATCTTGCCGTCCGTTACTTTGGCCCCGTCGCGAACTACAATACGGCCGGGAACCCCCACTACGGTGCAGTTATCGGGAACACTTTTGAGCACCACCGAGCCTCCGCCTATCTTCACATTATCTCCAATAGTGATGGAACCCAGCACTTTGGCCCCGGTGCTGATTACCACGTTATTGCCCACCGTGGGATGGCGCTTGCCTTTTTCTTTGCCGGTTCCCCCCAGAGTAACTCCCTGGTAGATAGTAACATTGTCACCGATTTCAGCCGTCTCGCCGATCACTACACCCATTCCGTGATCAATGAAGAAATTCCTGCCTATTTTGGCTCCAGGATGAATTTCTATGCCGGTGAAAAACCTGCTCAAATGAGAAATCATCCGGGCTAGGAAAAACATACGATGCCGGTAGAACCAGTGGGCAATACGGTGGTTAATGATGGCATGAAAACCTGGATAGCAAAATATTATTTCCCACACACTGCGTGCGGCTGGATCTCTCTCAAATACTACTTGAATTTCTTCCCTTAAAGTCTTAAACATGGGGTCAACCTCCTTAAATATTGACTCCTTTTCTACCAATGTAAAATATATAGTATCCAGTAGGTTTACCCTGCGCACCTGTTCCGTCGTCACGATATAGTAACGATTCGATGTGCGACTCAGGGGGTACCGGGCAAAACAAAACGTCCCTGTTTTGTAGCCCTCTCGGGACATCCTATCCCTCGCCCCCCTTCGTCCGCACATCTTCACCGACTATACCGGACTCCTTCACCAAGGTGCTCATGGCAAACCTACTGTCACCCTGCGATCACGTAGGGGGCGATGCCCACAACGGGCTAAGAGGATTTTTCACAGCAATACTTCTTAGCTGCAAAAAAGCCTTCCGCCTGCAAAGAGACGAAAGGCTTAACTTCCGTGGTTCCACTCTAATTGAGCTGCAATTATAACAGCTCCCCTCGTAAATGATAACGGTTTCTCACCGGATAGGCCTACTTGAATTTCGGCATACCTGCTCCTGGGTGCATTTCAGCAGCTTCTTTCTGAGAAAGGGCTCGCAGCCGGTGGCCCTCTCCTCTCTGGCAGCGATGGCCGCTTACTTCTCCCATTCATGGCATGTTAATTTATGTGATTAGTTGCATTATATGCGCCTCATGAAGGGATGTCAACCTAAATCCTCAAGGTAAAAACCGGTTTATATTAACTATAGCTTATCCATCTCACAACCTCATAAGGCCTTTATTCTTTTAAGCCAGCCAAGGCATTCTGCAGGCGCCGCGCGGTTTCCTGGCGGCCCCACACTGCCATAATCAAATGCAGATCAGGTCCGTGTACCTGCCCGGTTAAAGCACAGCGCACCGGCATGAAAACGTCTTTTGCTTTCAGCTTCAACTCCTTGACCGTGGCCCTTATACACTGCCGGTATTCCTCAGGATCTTCATCAAGGGGCAGCTTAGCCTGAATTGTCTCCAGTACCTGTCTTACTCCCGGTTGGCTTAGAACTGCCTGGGCCTCTTCATCCTTGGCAGGCGGATCAAAGAACACCGGCAGCAGGTTTTCGATATCCTTCAGGCACACCATCCGCTCGCGCACTGCTTCCATCAGCCATTCCCTTTGGGGAGCTGATAGTCTGGCCACCCGGTCAGCATATGAAGTGGCAGCGATAAAAGGCTGTAATCTATCGCTTAACTCCTGGAGGCTCAGTTTCTTCACATACTGCTGGTTCATCCAGTTCAGTTTGTCCAAATCAAAAACTGCCGGGCTGCGCGAAACCCGATCCAGGGTAAAGCTGTCCGCTATTTGCTGCCGGTCCAGAATTTCCTCCTCACCCTCGGGGGACCATCCTAATAGGGCCAAAAAGTTAAACAGGGCTTCGGGGAGGTAACCCATCTCCCGGTACTGTATCAGGGAAGTAGCTCCATGGCGTTTGCTCATTTTTTGCCGGTCCTCCCCCAGAATGAGAGATATATGAGCAAACTCCGGGCGCTTAAACCGCAGAGCTTCATAAAGCATAAGTTGGCGGGGAGTATTGGGCAAATGTTCCTCAGCTCTTATCACATGAGTAATTCCCATCAGAGCATCATCTATGACCACAGCGAAGTTATAAGTAGGAATACCATCCGATTTCATTATTATAAAGTCCCCGGTGTTTTCGCTTTCAAAAACTACCTGTCCCCGCACTAAATCATGTACTACATATACCTGGTTTTCCGGTACTTTGAAGCGAATCGCCGGAGTACGGCCACTGTCCATGAGGGCCTGTCTTTCTGCTTCGGTCAGAGAACGACACTTACCTGAATAACGCGGCATTTCCCCCTTGGCTACGGCAGCTTGCCGCTCAGCTTCCAGCCCTTCTTCAGTACAAAAGCAGGGATAGGCCAGATCCCGGTCCAGTAATTCCTGGGCATATTCTTGATATATTGATAAACGCTCGGTCTGGCGATAAGGAGCATGGGGGCCTCCCTGGTCAACTCCTTCCTGCCAGCTTAATCCCAACCAGCGTAAGGAGGTGAGTATTTCCTCTTCGTATTCGCGCTTGGAACGGTCTAAATCAGTGTCTTCGATACGCAGTACCAGTTCACCGCCCTGGTGAACCGCAAAAAGATAATTAAATAAAGCCGAACGGGCTCCGCCGATATGCAAAGGTCCAGTAGGACTAGGCGCAAACCTGACTCGTACCTTGTTCATAATTAACCTCCCGTTTTATGAAGTGGAATATATGCCAGATGATTTCTAACCAGAAATTTGTTCTATTAATACTACAGCTTGAGCTGAGATGCCTTCCTGACGTCCGACAAATCCCAGCCTTTCTGTGGTGGTTGCTTTAACGCTTACCTGTCCTACCTGCAGATGTAAAGCGGCGGCAATATTGGCCCGCATCTTATCTATATAGGGAGCTAAGCGAGGGGCTTGAGCAGCTATGGTGCTGTCTATATTTACAACCTGGTAACCAGCCTGCTGCAGAAGTTGGCCGATCTCAGCCAGCAGCTCCAGGCTATCGGCATCTTTGTAGCTTTCATCAGTATCGGGAAAATGGTAGCCCAGATCTCCCAAGGCCGCCGCACCCAGCAAAGCATCTCCGACAGCATGAGCCAGAACATCTGCATCCGAATGTCCCAGCAGCCCAACTGAGTGGGGTATCTCCACTCCGCCTAATACTAATTTCCGGCCTGCTTCCAAGGGGTGCACATCATACCCGATGCCAATGCGCATATTCCTAGTCTCCTTTGCTATGCCGGCGAGCTTTTAACAGGCTTTCGGCAATGATTATATCCTCAGGGGTGGTAATTTTCAAATTATCGTACTGGCCTGCTACCACTTTGACCCGGCCTATGTATCTCTCAAATAGTGAGGCATCATCAGTGGCCCGGAAGTTATCATAAAAAGCTTCCTGATAAGCCCTCTTAAGTTCATGAAATTGAAAAATCTGGGGGGTCTGTACTGCCACGACTATATTACGGTCCAGGGTTTGCCCCACAAAACTGTCCCGGTCTATCATTTTTAAGGTATCCCGGGCGATTACTCCGGGTATAGCCGCACCCCAACGCCGGGCCTCTTGGTATAAAGCCTGCAAAAGGTCCAGCGACAAAAGCGGCCGCGCACCATCATGCACAGCCACATAAGCGGTTTGGTCACTCAGATGGCTCAAACCAGCCCAAACTGAATCCTGACGCTCTGGGCCTCCGGCTACCACCCGGGACACTTTGCGATAATTATATTTATTGACTATTTCCTGTTCACAGTAGCCAATCTCCGATGATCTGGCCACAATGACAATTTCATCTACAGCATCAAACTGCTCAAATATATCCAAAGAATAGGCTAAAACCGGTCGCTGGTTAAGCAACAGGTATTGTTTGTTAATCCGGCTACCCATGCGGCTGCCGGCGCCAGCAGCCGCGATAACAACCCGAAGGTTGTCATCCATACATATTCACCTCTGGTACGCCCTGCAAGTTTTGTTCGTGATTGAAATGAGCTTCTTCTTTGACTTTGCGGGTAAAAATCATTCTCCCCGCGGCGGTCTGAAAAACACTGGTTACCATGACTTCTAAATCCTGGCCGATCTGCTGCTGCGCATCTTCAACTACTACCATAGTTCCGTCCTCCAGGTAGCCTACCCCCTGCCCGTTCTCCTTACCTTCTTTGATAACGGTTACGTGCATGGTCTCCCCTGGATAGACAATCATTTTTACTGCATTGGTTAATTCGTTAATATTTAATACGGTTATTCCCTGCAGTTCAGCAACTTTGTTCAGATTATAGTCATTAGTAATAATGCTGGCATTTAATTGCTTGCAGAGTCGAATCAATTTGGCGTCCACTTCCCTTTCTTCCAGGATGGCCGCATCTGTCACATCCATTATATCAATTTTTATACCAGAGTGTTTCTGCATTTTGGACAGCAGTTCCAAACCCCGTCTTCCTTTATTGCGACGGATATTGTCAGATGAATCAGCTATATGCTGCAGTTCCTCAATAACAAAGGTGGGAACAATCAAACAGCCTTCCAGAAAGTGGCTTAAGCATACATCATATATGCGCCCATCGATAATGGCACTGGTATCAACTACTTTGGGAGCTAACCGGGTGATCGGAGCTCTTACATCGAAGCGTTTGGAAACACTGGGTATGAGGCGTAATATTTCCATACCCCGCCGGGTACCTATTTTTAATCCCAGGTAAACACAGATAATAAAAACCAAAAGGGTAAAGTAAACCCCGATTCCCTTGAGCATTGACAAGGGATAACTGCTTAGAGCTCCCGTAAGAATTCCCACCAGCAAACCGGAAATACTGCCGATCAATACCTCCATGGAAACTGAATCCAGGTAGCGGTTAAATGCAGCTAGAGAACGATTAATAAGATTTTTTACCCAACCAAAAGCTGTATAAGATATCACCAGCGAGGCCAGAGCGATCATAATCAGTTGTGGCTTCTGAGCGGGAAGAAACAGGTGGGATACATAAGTTATCCAGGCTGCACAGATAATAGCAAGTACAATAATTATTTTTGACACTTTCAGGTGACCATACAATTTATACACCTCCACCTTTATTTTTCTATTAGGGCTGTATAATTATACTTGGGAAGGCAAAATTTCCTATGGATAAGCCGGTCTAGTTTTGTTAACTTCTCCACGAATTGACAGTCCCGTGCGGGCAGGGCTATAATTAGTTAGACCACCAGAAGAGGGGGCAAGTCTTTAAATGAAGGACTTGATATGTGATGAATTTCAGAATGTGGTTGGGGATCTTTTAATACGCCACAGCAGTATTCTGGATATTCTTTCCAAGCTTTCCGAAGCCACCAGCCGGGTAAACCGGGCTGTCACCAAGGGAATTACTAATTGCGGCTGCCTGTCGGTAGAAGCTCATAAGGTACAAATTCCCGAGCACGTTGAATCCATTAATGAGCTCCGTCAATACCTGGATAACCATCTTCGTGGTGAGTTGTGTCCCAATTGCGAGGACATCGTTATCAGTGAGCTGGGAAAACTGCTGTTTTATTCAGCGGCTCTATGCAACACTTTGAATATAAGCTTGTATGATGTATTTATAAAAGAGTATAAAGAAGCCTCGACTCTGGGCATCTTTAACATGACCTGATCACTTGTTGACTGCTTAACTAAAACAAAACCCGCCTGTCCAACTGGCAGCCGGGTTTTTTATTTACCTGCTAATATTTTTAAATTTAAGGAAAGGATTTCACCCGTGCTTGCGTAATTAGTGAAAATGGAAACGATTGGTTCTTAAACTCGTTGGGACCTGAGATGTAGAAAGTGGCGATATTTCTTGGATTATGCTGTTCAAATCAAAGATTTGCGCAAAGTTTACCGGGTAGGTGAGGAGAAAGTAGTAGCCCTGGATAATGTATCTCTTGCCATTAATCCAGGGGAAATCTGCTGTATACTGGGAACCTCCGGTTCGGGAAAGTCAACCTTGCTTAATTTACTAGCAGGGCTGGAAAAGCCTACCCGGGGAGAAATTTATTTATTAGGCAAGCCAATTCATAAAATGGATGAACGGCAGTTGGCTCATTTTCGCCAGCGCTATTTGGGATTTATCTTTCAGGCCTATCACCTGCTGCCGGCTTTAACGGCCCTGGAAAATGTTACCCTTCCCCTGGCTTTTCGGGGAGTAGATTCCCGCACCCGTCAACGGGAAGCCAGGCGAATATTAACAGCAGTAGGGTTGAGCAGGCATCTGCGACACCGGCCTACACAAATGAGCGGCGGTCAACAGCAGCGAGTAGGTATTGCTCGTGCTTTTGTGGGAAAGCCCCCGCTAATCTTTGCCGATGAACCCACCGGCAATCTGGATTCAGCCACTACCCGCGAGATAATGGATCTAATTACGAGTTTGGCTGTTCAACACCGTCAAACCCTGCTTATAGTTACCCATGATCATGATGTGGCTTCCTATGCCAGCAAGATTATCCACATTCTGGACGGTCGTATCCAGAGTATCGAAAGTAATTAATGAAGGAGTGAAGAAATGAAAAAAAAGGTCATTATGGCATTCATCTTGATTTGTTTAATCTGCTGGTCATCCCCTGTTTTGCTGCTGGCAGCAGGTGAATCAACTCCTGACGATTTACCTGTTAATATTTGGGTTCCTGAATACACCGAACCAGAACCAGTAATAGTAATCGCAGCCGATAGATGGCTGCCTGAATTTGAAGCAGGAACCGATCAGGTACTAAATATCCCGATAAAAAATGTGGGCGGACGAGCTCTAAACACGGTTATATCGATAAATGTTGGTGATCCCAAGACTCTTCCTTTCCAAGCAGATAAAATGTCCCTTACCCGGTACATTTCGAGTTTTACCGGTGATATTGTCTATAGCATTCCCATTACCATTCCGGCCAACACTGCTGCGGGGCTTTATCCTTTACCAATAAGTGTTACTTATCAAAGCGCCTCCGGAGGGGGCGGCAGTGCGTCTACTACTGTATACATAAAGATTAACAACAATTTGCGCCAGCCCCAGCTGAAACTACTGGGGATTCAAACCGAAAACGACAAATTAAAAGCTGGTTCCAGTCAGGTGGTCAAACTAAACCTAAAAAATGACAGCGACATTCCCATTAATTCTATAAATTTACGCTTAAGTGGCTTTTCTTCTAATGGAATTAACCTGGATAACTGCCCCGATACCCAGTTTGTTACCAGTATGGAAGCTGGTGAATTACGCCCGGTGGAATTCCGGCTGCAGGCAGGATCAAAAATGGAAAGCGGCACCTATCCCCTGGATCTGGCTATAGAATTTGAGGACCAGTATAATCACAAATACACTCAGGAGCAAAAGGTTTATGTACCTGTATCCGGAAAAGGTGACACCAGTGAGCTGGTTCCCCGCGTTTTGCTGGAGAATTATTATCTGGGAAGGGATTATGTTCAAGCCGGCCAGACTTTCCCCTTGACTTTGCTTTTCCGCAATACCAGTAAAATATCACCGGTACGTAATATTAAAGTAAGCCTGTCTTCTGAAGGAAATATTTTTTCACCGGTGGGCAGCAGCAATTCTCTCTATTTTGCCGAAATAGCCCCTGAGGGAATAGTGGAACACACTATACATCTTCATCCCCAAGCCACAGCTGAACATAAAGTCTATACTTTGACCGCCCATATAAATTACCAGGATGAGGACGGCAACAAACTAGAAGAACAGGAAACTATAAGCCTGCCAGTGGTGAAAGAAGTAAAGCTGGTGACCTCGGATGTAGTAGTACCTATGGAAGCCTACCCGGGCAGCCCTACCAGCATTACACTGGATTTATTCAACACTGGCCGCAGCCCTATCCGCAATCTAATGATCACCACCGAAGGTGATTTCGAAATACAGAACGGCACCCTGTTTATAGGCACTCTGGAAGCGGGCCGGGATGATTATTATGACGCCACCATAATACCCCAGCAGGAGGGAGAATTATCCGGAAAAGTTATCCTCACCTATGAAGATGAATTGGGCAACCCTTACCAGTTGGAAAAGAGCTTTACCCTGAATGTCATGGCGGCTCCTGCCCCTCCTTCTTTCGGTCCGGAGATGCCCATGGAAGAATCAAACCAGAAGCCACTAAAGAAGTGGTTAATAGCTGCCGGAGCCTTTGTAGTACTGGCTGCAGTTGTTATCGTAATAATAGTACGTCGCCGTCACCGCCGCCGTATGAAAGAGGTTGAACTGGATGAATAAAAGTGACATTTTACGTATGAGTCTGGTCAATATGCTGCGGCGCAAAACCCGTACCTTTCTTACGATTGTAGGAGTAATCATCGGTACCAGTTCCATAGTGGTTATGATGTCATTGGGACTGGCTATAGATAAGACTTATGAAGAGCAATTGGGTCAAATGGGCAGCCTTAATATTATTGATGTTTACCCTTTTGCCCCTTATATTGAGGGGAGCACCTCCTATGCTTTTAACGAGGTGCGTCTGGATGACCAGGCTATCCAGCAGTTTGCAGCCATTCCCGGTGTAGAGGCAGTGATGCCCCAGAAAACCGCGTACATGCGGGTAGTAGCGGGACGCATGGTGGCGGATATGCCGGTGGTGGGTATACAGCCTGAGCTGCTGGAAGCCTTTGAATTTGAAATTGAAAGCGGCCGCCTGCTGAATCCTGGAGATAAGGAAGCTTTGATATTTGGCAAATATGTGCCGGACTTTTTTTTCAATCCCCGCGTGCCCAACCAACGATGGGGACCGAATCAATCCGGCCAATCCCAGGTAGATCTGCTCACCAATAACCTGTTGATTACTACCGATATGAGCTATGGCGAACGCCGCCGCTCTTCCGACATTGAGGATGACAGCAAACCACCACAGCCCCATGAAGTAAAAGGAGTGGGTATCATCAAGGAAAGCGGTACGGAAAAGGATTATCAAGCTTACATGAGCCTAGCAGCTTTAGAGGAAATAATGAAAGCAGATGACCGCTTCCAGCGCTCCCAATCCCAGGACAGAATATCCCGGCGCAGTAGTTTCCAACAATCCGGTTATGAACAGGCAAAAGTCAAAGTTGCTGATATCGAACTGGTGGAAAACGTGCAGGAACAGATTAGAAACTTGGGATTTGAATCACACAGCCTCCTGAATATGCTGAATTCCATGAAAGAATACTCCCGCACCCTGCAGGCTATCCTGGGAGGCATAGGAGCAGTAAGTCTGCTAGTAGCAGCTATCGGTATCACCAATACCATGGTTATGAGCATTTATGAAAGAACCCGGGAAATCGGGGTCATGAAAGTCCTGGGAGCTGACCTTAAGGATATTGGCAAAATGTTTTTGTTAGAAGCAGGTTTAATTGGCTTTATGGGAGGAGGCTTGGGAGTAGCCTTTAGCTACACGGTATCCTTCCTGCTGAATCACCTGTCAAACGGGTTCATGGGAGGGATGCTGGGAGGAGTTCCCGGGCAAATATCCATAATTACACCGCCACTGGCGGTAAGCGCTTTGGCCTTTGCCACCATGATAGGCTTAATAGCCGGTTATCTGCCAGCCCGGCGCGCGATGCACTTAAGTGCCCTGGATGCCCTCCGGGCAGAGGCCTAGCTTGTGTAAGTTTGATCCTAGTTGAAATTTAGCCCCAACGGGCTAAACCACGTATTCCAGGATTACTTGCTCCTGCATACGTTTTAGCCCGTTTTTTATGGAACGAGCCCGAACCTCGCCGATGCCTTCCACTTCGTCCAATTCTTCAATAGTGGCTCGCATGATATGGCTGAGCAGACCGAAACGTTCTACCAGATTTTCGATGATGGAAACCGGAATACGGGGAAGCTTCTGCAGCATCCGGTATCCACGGGGTGACACCTGCTGATCCAGATGACTGGTGGTGCTGCCCAACCCCAAGATCTTGGCAATATAAACTGTATCCGATATATCCTCTTCAAACCCCCGCAGCAAACTATTCATTACTTCCTGGGGAGATCGTTCCGAAGAATTTAAATAGTCCTGTATGATATAAAGAGCTTCATCATGTACATTGGCCACCAGTTCCTCCAGCTGCATTTTAACCAGACGACCTTCGGTTCCCAATTCAATAATATAGTTTTCAATCTCCTGGGCAATATGCAAGACTTTGATGCTGCGGCGCAGCACCTCGCATACTTCTGAAACGGTTACCATATCTTCAAATTCCAACCCGCTCAGTCTTTGCAGTTCTCGCGTCAGAACATTCCGGTACTTCTCCAGGGTCTGCAAAGCCTGATTGGCTTTAACCAGAATAGTAGAAAGTTCCCGCAGGCGAAAGGTGATATTGCCATGATAGAGGGTAACCACCTGGCGGCGTTGGGATATGGCCACTACCAGAACTCCCACCTGGCGAGCTACTCTTTCGGCGGTACGATGCCGAATGCCGGTCTCATTGGAGTGAATGGTGGCATCAGGGTCCAACTGGGCATTGGCAATCAGTATGCGCGAAGCATCACTGTTCATGATGATAGCGCCGTCCATTTTGGCCAGCTCATACAGCCGGGCTGGGGTATATTCACAATCAATTCTAAAGCCTCCGCTGACCAGGTTCATAAGCTCGGGAGAGTCCCCCACGACGATTAATCCTCCGGTGTTAGCATGCAGCACATTTTCAATGCCCACGCGGAATAGCGTACCCGGAGCTAACAGCTGCAGGTATTTACGGAAATTACTTTGATAAATGTCTTCCACTACATCACCCCTCCGTAATAAGCTCCACTAAACTATCGATGGTTTTTATCTCGACAAGCTCCAGGCGCAAACCTGGAGAAACCTTCCGAACTGAGCTTTCCGGTAGTATTACCTTTCTAAACCCCATTCTATCAATTTCCTTAAGGCGCTGCTCAAGAAACGGCACCGGGCGTATCTGACCGGACAGGCTTAATTCTCCTATAAAGACCGTATCGGTAGCTATGGGAGTCTCACGGTAGCTGGATACTATGGCAGCTGCTATAGCTAAATCAACAGAAGGATCTTTCAGAAAAAGTCCTCCGGTAACCTTTAGGTAAACATCATGGGCGGCCAGGGGATAACCGCGCTGTTTCTCTAAAATGGCTATTATTAAGGCTAAACGGTTTTGATCTATACCGGATGCCATTCTCCTGGCATAACCCGGTCCAGCACTGGCCACCAGCGCTTGTACTTCAATCAGCAAGGGGCGGCTGCCTTCAAAGCTGGAAGACACTGCCGAACCGCTGCAGATATTCTGCCCGGGACTGAGAAAAACATAGGAGGGGTCAGTTACTTCTACCAGCCCCTGACCGCTCATTTCCATAAGTCCTACTTCATCGGTAGAGCCATAACGGTTCTTCACCCCACGCAACAGGCGTAAAGTTACATTTTTATCTCCTTCAAAGTAGATGACTACGTCTACCATATGCTCTAGAACCCGGGGACCGGCTAGAGCCCCTTCCTTGGTTACATGTCCCACCAGGAAAAAGGTAGTTTCAGTCCTTTTGGCATATTCCAAAATCTGCGCGGTACATTGGCGCAGCTGAGCAACGCTTCCGGGGACTGAACTTATGCTTGAAGTATAAACTGTTTGTATAGAATCAACTATCACCACTGCGGGAGCCAATTCCTGCAGACTGGCTTCCAGCTGATCTATATTCTGTTCATTTAACAGGTAAACTCCTTCTTCTTCAATGCCCAGGCGCAGAGATCGCAGCCGCAGCTGTTTCATGGATTCCTCCCCGGACAGGTAGACAACCTTTTGCCCGCACCGGGCTAAATTGCTGGCCACCTGTAACAGCAGGGTGGATTTGCCTATACCGGGATCTCCCCCCAATAAAATGAGGGACCCGGGGACGATTCCGCCCCCCAACACCCGGTCCAATTCACTGTTGCCACTGGACATCCTCTGCAGCTGATCCTGAGCAATGGACCGCAAAGGTACCGGGCGTGCGACCTGATGCAGGGATGGGCTATTGGACAGGTTGATTACTTCCTCGATGAGACTATTCCAGGTCAAACAGCCAGGACAGCGTCCCAGCCATTTGGACGACTCATAACCACATTCACTGCAAACAAAGTGAGTTCCGGTTTTTTTCATTAAATCACCTATGACATATTATACCGTACTAAACTAGATATCTGTCTAAAAAATCCAGATTTATGTCTAATTACCCATAAAAAAACAGGGAATTTGACCCAAACTCCCTGTTTTCTCATTTTAGACTTTAGCCAGGTTTTTTACTACAATCTCATCATCCTGTACATCAACCAGAATGGTATCTCCTGGTACTACAGTCCTTTTCAGTATTTCTTCGGAGACGGTATCTTCTACCAGTTTCTGAATGGCGCGCTTGAGCGGCCGGGCACCGAAAGCGGGATCATAGCCCTTTTTAAGAATTAATTCCTTAGCTGCATCACTTACCTCCAGAATGAAACCGTTCTCTGTAATCCGGGCTTTTAACTCCTTCAAGAGCAGGTCGACAATTTGCTTCAGTTCATCTTCAGTCAGGCTTTGGAACACGATAGTTTCATCAATACGGTTCAGGAATTCTGGCCGGAAAGTATGCTTCATCTGCTCCATCATAGCTTCCTTCATCTTCTCATAACCGGTTTCCCGGTCCTCACCACTGGTAAATCCGACTTTTTTAGCATTACGAGCTGATTCAGCTCCCACATTGGAAGTCATAATCACCACAGTGTTGCGGAAATCCACAGTACGTCCCTGACCGTCGGTTAAACGTCCATCTTCTAATACCTGCAGCAGGATATTAAATACATCCGGATGGGCTTTTTCAATCTCATCCAACAGTATGACCGAGTAGGGTTTTCTGCGGATTTTTTCCGTCAGCTGCCCCCCCTCGTCGTAGCCTACATAACCGGGAGGTGACCCTATCATCCTGGCCACAGCATGTTTCTCCATATATTCGGACATATCCAGGCGAATCATGGCATCTTCGCTGCCGAACATAGCTTCGGCCAAAGCTCGGGCCAGTTCGGTTTTACCCACACCAGTGGGTCCCAGGAAGATGAAACTGCCTATGGGCCGCTTAGGATTTTTCAAACCGGCTCGAGCCCTCCGTACTGCCCGGGCTACTGCTTTAACTGCTTCTGATTGCCCGATTACCCTCTGGTGCAGGATTTCCTCCAGGTGTACCAGCCGTTCACTTTCCTCCTCAGCCAGTTTGCTCACCGGAATTCCGGTCCAGCTGGACACAATAGCAGCGATCTCCTCTTCTCCCACGGTGCCCATTTCCATACTGCGCTTATTGACCCATTCCTTGCGCTCATTTTCGATCTGTTCCTTAAGTTTCTGTTCCTCATCCCGCAGCTGGGCGGCCTTTTCGTATTCCTGGGCATTAATGGCTTCTTCCTTTTCCTTGATTATTTCCTTGAGGCGGTTTTCCCGTTCTTTAATATCATCAGGTACCACATAATTAGCCAGCCGCACCCGGGAAGATGCTTCATCTATCAAATCGATAGCCTTGTCCGGCAGGTAGCGATCAGTGATGTAACGAGATGACAGGTGCACCGCAGCAGCAATGGCCTCGTCACTTATTTTTACAGCATGATGGGCTTCATAGCGATCGCGCAGCCCTTTCAAAATATCTATGCTTTCTTCCGGGGTAGGCTCATCTACCATAATAGGTTGAAAACGTCTTTCCAAAGCTGCATCTTTTTCAATGTGCTTGCGATACTCATCCAGGGTAGTAGCGCCTACACACTGAAATTCGCCCCTCGCCAGGGAAGGCTTGAGGATATTAGCAGCATCAATAGCGCCTTCCGCCGCACCAGCGCCTACTATGGTATGAAGCTCATCAATAAAGATTATTACATCACCGGCGGCTTTTATTTCTGCCACTATTTTGGTAAGCCGGTCCTCAAATTCACCCCGGTATTTAGTCCCGGCAATCATGGAGGAAAGATCCAGAGCCACAACCCGTTTGTTACCAAGGATTTCCGGGACCTGGTTCTCAACAATCCGTTGGGCCAACCCTTCTACAATAGCGGTTTTACCCACCCCCGGATCACCAATCAGGACCGGATTGTTTTTAGTACGCCGGGATAGAACCTGTATGACCCTTTCGATCTCTTTATTGCGTCCAATTACCGGATCCAGGCGCCCTTCCAGGGCATCCTGGGTAAGATCACGGCTGAAAGAATCCAAAGTAGGAGTTTTGCTCTTGGGTTTACGTTTATTTCCCGGTGAGGGAGCATATGCATTAGCTGCCGGCTCCTGATATGGTATTCCATGGGGATTAGGCTGTATATCTCCACCCAAAAGAGTCATTACCTGCTGGCGCAGCTGATCCAATCTTACTCCCATACTGGTCAATACTTGACCGGCCACACCTTCCTCTTCTCTCAATAAAGCCAGTAATAGATGCTCGGTACCTACATAATTAACTCCTTGCAGGCGAGCTTCATCAAAAGCCAGGTTAAACACCTTCTTGGCCCTGGGAGTAACCGGCAGATCACCATCCGCTGGTTCGGCCTCACTGTTTCCCTGACCGATTACCCTGGTTACCTCACTGCGCACTTTATCCAAGTCCACTCCCATACTGAGCAAAGCACGGGCGCCAACTCCTTCTCCTTCTTTCAACAGACCTAACAGTATATGTTCCGTGCCAATGGCCGGATGATTTAACTGGCGAGCTTCTTCCTGGGCATAAATAACCGCATTACGGGCTCGCTGAGTGAAACGTCTAAACATTGCAAATCCCTCCTAATTATTAGTTAGTTGCCGGCAGCTTGTGGACTATCCGGCTTGGTTTTATGACTGGTCAGCTTTTCTTTAATGACTTCGGCCCGGTGAATATCCCGGCTGCCGGCGTCCATTTCCCGGCCAGCTCTTTTCTGCAAATGAGCCGGACGAATAGCAACTACCAGTTCATTTAAGGCATAAGGCTGGATTCCGTCAATTATACCCATGTTGACCCCCAACCTTACCTCGGATAAGTGACCCAGAGCTTCACTGGATGTGATCACCCGGGCATTGGTCAAAATCCCATAAGCCCGGCAGACTCTATCTTCCAGTTGTATGTTCATCTGGTTCTTCAAATTCTCTCTAAGGGTACGTTCCTGCTGAATTATCTGCCGGGTAACAGCAGTTAGATTAGCAATAATGTCTTCCTCGGTCTGCCCCAGAGTTATCTGGTTAGACACCTGAAAGAAGTTGCCCATGGCCTCACTGCCTTCTCCATAAATACCACGAACCGTGAGACCTAATTGACCAATATAGTGAACAACAGCATTAAGCTGCCCGGTTATAACAATGGCGGGCAAGTGCAGCATAACTGAGGCTCGCATTCCCGTCCCTACATTAGTGGGACAAGCGGTTAAATAACCTCGCTGTTCATCAAATGCAAAACTCAGGTTGCTTTCCAATTCATCATCTACCAGCTGAGCCTTTTTATAGCATTCCTCTATCTGAAGTCCTGGTAACAGGCATTGAATGCGTAAGTGATCTTCTTCATTTATCATGATAGCCAGCAGGCCATCTTTATCCACCAGCAGCCCCTGATAGGATTTGTTGGCCTCAGCATGGTCGGGGCTGATCAAATGTTTTTCCATTAAAATCTGCCGGTCCAAGGCAGTCAGGTTGCTGAAGCTGAGCAGCTCCAATTCGTTTTTTAACGAACTCTTCTGCCAGGCCTGCTGCACCTGCTGCCAGCACGTCTGACCGGTTTTTTCATCTAACAGGTGGGGAAAAGGTACCGTCTGCAGATTGCGAGCTAACCGTACCCGGCTGCTGATGACGATGTCTGATTCTGGTCCCTCCTCCATCCAGCGAACATAGGTACTGTTCAGTAAATCACTGCTCATTATGTCTCCCCCCTAATCCAGCTGTTTTTCCAGTTCTTTAATAGAGTCTCTGATTTCAGCTGCTTGTTCATATCGTTCCGCGGCTACAGCTTCCTGTAGTTGCACTTTTAGCCTCTCGATTTTCTTTTTCAGCAGCACTTTTTCACCGCCCCGGGAAGGTACTTTACCCACATGCTGGCTGTTACCGTGAATGCGGCGTAAAGTTGGTTCCAGAGCCTGATCGAATTCCCGGTAGCACTCGGCACATCCCAGTTTACCGGTATGAGTAATATCATTAAAGGTAACACCACAATGAGAGCAGGTCAGATTACTGGGACTGGCTGCCGTCTGCTGCAGAATACCAAAGTTATGACCTAAAAAGCTGCCCAAAAGGTTAGGAATAGAAAACTGGCCATTAAACATCAAGGCACCTTTTTGGGCGGCACATGTTTCACATAGATGTGTCTCCGTTTTGTTACCGTTAAAAAACTGGGTTAAGTGAACAGTAGCTGGTTTTTGTTTGCATTCATCACAGAACATTTTATGGACCCCCTTTATGACTCCATCTTTACATATTCATGCAAGGCCTTTTTAATGCCCTCAAAAATTTCTTCCCGGGTTTCGGCTGGGAAGTGATTAAAAGCATTTACCAGCAAATGAGACAGCAGCCTGCTTTCTCTCTGGGTTAGCAGATCCATATTGGCCAAGTAGTTGCAATAATTAAATAAATCGCTGAGATTGGCAGCTTCCTCGGGCAAGCTAAAACGGGTAATTCTTACATAACCCTTGCCGCCCCTGCGACTTTCAGTAAAATAGCCTTCCCGTTCGGTAAAACGAGTACTAATCACATAACTTACCTGAGAAGGAACACAGCTAAAAGTTTCTGCTAGCTCAGAGCGCTGTATTTCAATGCGTTTATCATCACTGCGTTCAATTAATACCTTTAAGTATTGTTCTATCTTATCGGCAAGACTTTTTTTCATCGCTCCCACCCTTTGACTATGTTTGACCTTGACTATATTTTACTATTAGCTGTGCTAGCAGTAAAATCTGCTTTTTCCCGGTAATTGTAAATTTCATTCGTCAATTTGACTATTCTTAACTATTTCTCTTTATTTCTATTGTCTCCATCTTTTCTACCCTTCAATCCCAGCAATGGTTAAAAAAATAAAGGCTTCGTCAGCCTTTATCTATCATTTCTTATAAAATAGCCCTTAGTATATTATGTCCCGCAGGGACTTCCGATTTTGGCTAGCGCTCATGATGTTTAGAAGTCCAGTGGATTTAAGAACTCTTTTTCTCCTCCGGCTTTTGGATTATTCCTCCCAATGCAGATCAATTTGACTGCCATTGGTTATCGGGGTGGTAAACCCGGCTGGTTGCCCATTTACGCTCATTATAAGCCTTCTGGCAGCTTGGGGCTGGATTTCAACCACCCGGAAAATGTCGCTCAAGATAGCTTGATTACTGCTACTATCCACCTGCAGGTCAGCTCCATCAGTTAAGATGGTGTCCAGATTAGCTTCTTCACCGTTCATCAGCCAACGAGCTTCCCGGCTGTCTAATTCTACCGGCTGCCCATTAACAGAGACTCTCAGCTTTAACAGTTCCTGAATTCCGGGAATATCTCTTATTCTAGGTTCAGCAGAAGTCAGACGATATTCAACCTGATCCCCAAACTCAACCAGATCAGAAAGCTGTATGGGACGGCCATTGACTTTAACCTGTATTGGCCGCCACTGCCAGGTTTGACTTTCACCATTCAACCGGTAATGATAGATCTTTTCCTGCAGCATTTCTTCCGGCACACCCGCCTGGATCAATACATTAGCCAGTTGGTTGGCCTGCACTGCCTTGATACGTGCCCGATCGGGAATCTCCTTGTCAATATCCCAGTTCTGTCCATTCACGGTAACGGTAGATTGCAAAGCGATTTCTTCCCCGTTTACCCAGACACTGCCCTGCACCAGGGGGATCAGATCTTTTATATATACGCGGGCATCAGTACCATCAGTTCCCTGGCGATAGTCAATTTGGTCCCCATCTTTTATCGGGGTGTCCAGGAAAGCATCCATTTGGTTTACTTTTACCTGTGGGGGTGTACCTAATTGTCCTTTAAATACCTTGACTGTACCGTTGAGTTCTAAGGTTTTGCCTAAGCCCGGTTTTCCATATATATTGGTCAGGGAAATACCAGAACCCAGCAAGGCACTAGCTACGGTAAGATTGCCCATGTTCCATAAAAGCGTGTCCCGTTCGTTCACTTTAACGGTAACAAAGGGAACTAACGGCGTTGTCAAGGAATGATAGGCTATTCCCAGAGGAGTAACCCCCTGAGGCCCTTTTAAGTAATCAGGATCAACGGTTATATTATTAAAGGATTCCGGAGTGCGTATACCAACACGGTTGGGGGGCAGCCCTATAGAGGAAGCCAGCATACTCATCAGGTTTACGGTTAGACTTCCCCCGCCTACACATATAACGGCATCAGGCGCCTTTTGGTTCAAGGAAAGAATACTTTCAGCAATGGCCAAAGCTATCTCCCGGGAGGTAGGGTCTAAAACTTCACTGACCTCTGCTGCTCTTAAATGCAGACGATTGCCCAGAATATCTTCACTATCAATGGTCTCACAATCCTGCAGCTGTCTCTTTAATTTCTCCGCGCTTAGAAAATCCAGCAGGTAATGGGAAGCCAGTTTTTCGGTGAGTTCATCTCCTCCCAGGGGAACCATGGCATAAGCATATACATTGCCATTTCTAACCAATGCAATATCTGAAGTACCGGCCCCAATATCAACCAGGGCCAGATTAAGCATGCGCATATTGGCAGGGATAGCTACGGAAATAGCCGCGATGGGTTCCAATGTCAAGCTTTGCACATTCAGTCCCGCATGTTTAAGTGAAGAAAACAGGCTGTCCACCACTACCCTAGGTAAAAAGGTAGCAACAACTTCGGCAGCAATTTCACTTCCCACCTGACCTACCAAACTGCCCAAGACCTGGCCTTCCAGTTGATAGGATACTACACTGTACCCTACACAGAATAATTGACCGGTATCATTGCCGGGGCCCTCTCTTTCCAGCAGTTGGTTTTGGGCTATCTGGACCGCTTCCAGCTCGAGGGCGATAACTTCCTGCCGGGTGATCTCGCTGTAGGTAGAACGTTTTTTTTGGGCAGTAACGGAAGCTGTTTTTAATGAACGTCCTGCTGCTGCCACCGCTGCTGTTTCCAAGGTTAGGTTTAGTTTTTCCTCCAAAGCCAGCTTGATATCAGTAATAGTTTTAGCTACTGCCTCCACATCATGGATCTGGCCGTCCATCATAGCCCGGGTTTGATGCTCGCGCATCTCACTGCCAATTACTTTATAACTGTCTCCGTTTCTTTCCATAACCAGTCCCACTATTTTGCGGGTACCGATATCCAGTGCAAAGACTTTTTCGTCCATGTAAATCCTCCCCTGCTGCTGTCCAGGATTATTTCTACAACCTTCAGGACCGCTTCCTTAACCGGCTCTTAATGATCAATCCCACAAAGCGGGGCAATACCAGCTGGCGCTTGAAGCGAGAGGGTTCAGTGGCCAAACGATAGAGCCATTCTAAATTAAGTTTTATTGCCCACTCTGGCGCTCTTTGCTTATGGCCGGATATTACATCCAGACTCCCCCCCACACCTATACAGACCGGTACTTGAAGCTGGTCCTTATACTGGTCAATCCACCATTCCTGGCGCGGAGCCCCCAGACCTACAAACAGAACCTGGGGAGCGGTTCTGATGATATCAGCTATTATTTCTGGTTCCTCATCAGGTTGAAAATAACCATGATGAACACCGGCAATAATTAAACCAGGATATCTCTGCTGCAGGTTCCGGGCAGCTTGTTCAGCTATACCCGGTTCTGCTCCTAATAAATATATCTTCCACCCTCGAGATGCGGCCCGCTGGCAGATGCGTTCCATAAGATCAATACCGGTTACCCGTCCTGGAACGTCTATGCCTAGCTGACGGGCCCCCCATACAATGCCAATACCGTCTGGAGTAACCATAGCGGCTCGATTGATAAGATCGCGCAAAGCCGGATCGTAATAAGCTTGATAAGCAATTTCAGCATTTAAGGTAATTATATGGGAACTTTCTTTAGGATCAGCTTGTTCAATAAAACCCTCTACGCGGTCTAAAGCGGCCAACATAGATAGAGGGTCAATGCGGCAGCCTAGAACAGAAGGGTGGTCACGCATATAGATCTCCATCTTTTCGTCAATATTCTATATGGGTAAATTAGCTTTTGCTTTAATTTTTCCTTCCTATCCCAGGTCTTAATCACTAGAAAATAAAAACCCGCGCCTTAACGCGGGTCCTTTCTATCCTCAACTATACTCTGGCCACTTCATTCAAAAGGGTTTGGGTGGCCTCATCTTCTGATTGAACTATTTTTTGCAGTGCTTCGTAACTGCGAACCACATTAATTAAGGTGACCATTTCCTGTACAGCCACTACATTGGATTCTTCCAAGTATCCGGACAGAATCTCGGGGTTATCCACCAGTTGAGGCTCTTGATCAGTGGTTAAAAGGCCTCCTCCCAGCTTTTCCAGCTGGTCTTGATTTTCAAAGCGCACCACCTGAAGGCGGGCAATTTCTTCACCGTTGTCGGTAACATAACCCCTTTCGTCTATTGCAAATTCACCTTCTATGTAGATATAGTCATCGTTGTCATCCAGGACCGCATACCCCTGATTAGTAGTCAGAAGACCATCTCCGGTGATCTTAAGGCTGCCTCCCCGGGTATAACGTATCCCTTCCGGGGTTTCCACTACCAAGTAGGTATCGGGGGTACTTAAAGCCACATCAGTGGCGTTGTAGGTAGGTTTCAAATTACCAATACTATAGTCGTTAATGATTCCGGCCAGGCAGGCACCCGTTCCCAAATAACCGATTACTTCAGGTTTCAGGGGCTGAGGAATCTCGGAACTGGTATCTAATTCTCCTAAACGGCTCATCAGCATAGCAGGAAATGCTGTGGCCACTGTAGAGCTGCGCTTAAAACCGGTGGTATTTACATTGGCCAGGTTGTTGGCCACCACATCCTGACGGGCCATCTGCAGCATCATACCGGAAGCCGCCGTATACATGCCTTTTATCAAAGGATTACCCCCCTGCGTTGTTTCCTTTTATTTATATCGTCAAGCCGGTGAGAAACTTTAATAATAAAATAGATAAAATAAATGAGGACTGGCTCATCAGTCCTCATTGCCTGCTTTAGTTATTGCCTTACATAATTCTCTTGGCGGCTTTTCCCCGGGTACTGTACAGGGTGTGCATCTCATGCAGGGCTTTGCCGGTTCCTATGGCTACACAAGAAATGGGGTCATCAGCGATATGTACCGGTAAATTGGTTTCTTTAGACAGGAGTATATCCAGCCCATCCAACAGTGACCCTCCTCCTGTCATTACTATACCATTATTAACAATGTCGGCGGCCAGTTCAGGAGGGGTAATCTCCAGTACTTTTTTTACTCCTTCAATCACAGCAGCCAGCGGCTCCTGCATAGCCAGCCAGCCTTCCTGGGCGCTTATCCTGATGGTCTTGGGCAACCCGGTTAATAGGTCGCGGCCCCGTATTTCCATAGACTTATCCCGGTTCTGGTCCGTGACCCATGCTGTTCCTACATTGATCTTTAATTCCTCGGCAGTACGCTCCCCGATCATTAGATTATATTCCCGTCTAACATAACGGATAATGGCTTCATCAAACTTGTCCCCGCCTACCCGCAGGGAAGTATTGCATACTATTCCTCCCAGGGATAGTACGGCAATATCAGAAGTCCCCCCGCCGATATCAACGATCATATTACCAGTAGGTCCGGAAATGTTTATACCTGCACCCAGGGCTGCGGCCAGGGGCTCCTCTATGATAAAGGCTTGTCTCGCTCCTGAAGACAAAGTGGCTTGACGAACGGCCCTTTCTTCCACATCCGTTGCTCCGGTGGGAATGCATACAATAACCCTCGGTTTGAAAAACATGCGTTTTCCCAGTACTTTACGAATAAAATAGGTGAGCATTTTTTCCGTGGTATCATAATCAGCAATAACGCCTTCTTTCAAGGGGCGAATTGCCACAATATGCCCAGGGGTCCTTCCCAACATCTGCCGGGCTTCTTCACCAACAGCGATTACCCGGTCAGTATTACGGTCGATGGCAACAACTGAAGGTTCATGAAGTACGATTCCCTTGCCTTTCTTAAACACCAGTACGCTAGCCGTACCCAGATCAATTCCAATGTCTTCCTCGAAAAAGCACACGCAGCCAGGCCCTCCCTACACAATTCTTCATTTATATCAGTATTTTACCGCTTATTATTTGCTATGGCTATGGTTTTATGAATGGGAAGTAGTCTGGCTGGCATATTTCTGTCTGGTGGCTTCACCTCCACGCAAATGTCGCTCCGCTTTGTTTTTCTCCAGTACCTGCTTGACCTCCTCAGCTAGCTGCTTATTGATCCGCGGCAGCCTTTCCGACACATCCTTGTGCACGGTACTTTTGGAGATCCCAAAAACATCAGCCGTTTGCCGTACCGTGTCAGTGGTTTGAATTATATGCTGAGCTATGCGCACTGCTCTTTTGCGAATATAGTTCTGCATGCTCCGCCTCCCTTATTGAATTAGTTAAATATATTCATCCAGGGGGCGATTTCAGAACTAATATGGCAATTTGTACAGTTGGGTATCTTGATAATAATGGGATAAAATCTGCCGGTAGTTTTTTCCCTGCAAGGCCATGCCCTGAGCTCCGTATTGACATAAGCCCATTCCGTGGCCATAACCCCGGCTGGTAATATTGATACCTTCGCGATCTGAACTGATGGTACACCAGGTTGACGGGAGGTCAAAGATGCGGCGGAATTCGCTGCCGCTCATTACTTTGTGATTTACTTTAATCTTTTGAATCCTGCCGCTGGGAGCAGCAGCCAGTACCTGGATGCTTTTTCCTTCTCCGGCCAGGTCGGCTACCTGCTGCCAGGTAAAATACTGCTCGGTTCGGTAACGCCTGGATTGCTGGCAGTAGCCGCATTCAACGGACTGCAGGTAAGCGACGTCCCGCCCATATGCTTCCAGGGCACTGGCAGTTTGTCCCCCACAGGTGGAATGATATAAAGCATCAATCAACTGGTTTTCATACAGAATCACTTCTCCGCGGGTTTCATCTACTGCTTGCTGGATTTTATCCCATAACTGCTCATTATGCTGGGGGTGAAGCTCCGCAAATTCTTCTGCATTTACAAAAGCCTGGCAGGTGGTTATGTCGTCTGATAACTCTGCTCCCCGAGGGTAATTCTTGCCATCAACCAGTTTACGCAAGGCATAAGTGCGGGCACATACTGCCTGAGCTTTTAAGGCTTCCAATTCAAAGGAAGCTGGCATCTCCGCTGCTACCGTACCCAATACATATTGTTCCAAGCTTAGCTGTTCAATTTGCTGTGTTTTACTGCGATAGACTTTAACCGGGGGTGAATCAGTGATTAAAGGTGCCTGGCAGCCACGTATGGCAAAAAAAACCGCCATAGCGGTTATCATTATGGCTGAACTGATTATCATAATTCTTTTCATATTCATACATATGTAAAAACCATGGTATTCATGCTAACAACACCATGGTTTTAAGTTCGCCTAATGTTGGCACCTAACTGATTAAACTTGGCGACTATATTTTCATAGCCCCGGTCAATGTGCTCACTGTTCATAATAGTAGTTGGTCCCCGGGCAGTTAAACCTGCAATCAGCAAAGCAGCCCCAGCCCGCAGGTCAGTAGCCTTAACCCGCGCTCCGGTTAATTCCCGGGTTCCCTGTATAACCGCGGTACGTCCTTCCGTCTTAATTCTGGCTCCCATGCGCAGCAGTTCGGCCACATGCATAAACCGGTTTTCAAAGACTGATTCAGTGATAACACTGCTTCCTTTACATAAACTTAAATAAGCCATAAATTGAGCCTGCATATCAGTAGGAAAGCCAGGATATGGCAAAGTTTTAATGTAGACTGGTTTAATCTCCTCCCGGCGATAAACCCTGACCCGGTCCTTATCTTCCTCCACCACAGCATTACTTTCCAATAATTTGGCGGTTACAGCTTTAAGATGTTCGGGGATAACGTTTTTTATGATTACATCTCCGCCGGTAGCTGCCGCCGCCACCATAAAAGTTCCTGCTTCAATACGATCCGGTATGGGAGTGTAAGCAGTAGACCTTAATTTACTAACCCCTTCGATCTTAATTACATTAGTGCCGGCACCACTTACCTGGGCACCCATGCTGTTCATAAAGTTAGCCAAGTCCACTATTTCTGGTTCTAAAGCCGCATTTTCGATATAGGTTGTTCCTTCTGCCAGGCTGGCTGCCATCATAATATTCTCAGTAGCACCTACACTGGGAAAATCCAGATAAACATGGTTACCGTACAACCGATTAGCTCTGGCAATTACATCTCCGCCGCTTAAAGTCACCTGTGCTCCTAAGGCTTCAAATCCTTTGAGGTGAAGATCAATAGGTCTGGTACCTATAGCACAACCCCCGGGCAGAGCTACTCTGACAACTCCCTTTTTAGCCAACAGAGGGCCCATAACTAAAAAAGAAGCTCTTATTAATCTTACCAGTTCATAAGGTGGCGTTTGTCCGGTAGCCCCACCGGCAAAATACAGGTTACGGTCCGTATAATCAACCTTGACTCCCAGATGCTGAATAAGTTCGGTTATTACAGTTACATCGCGAATATCCGGAACATTTTTGATAATTTTACTATCATCACTCAACAAGGATGCGGCTAATATTGGCAAAATAGCATTCTTGGATGAACTTATTTCTATTTCGCCTGCCAGTTTAACTTTCCCAGGAATGAGCATATCCAACTTTATATCATCACCTCCCAAATAAATGTGATTACTAGTAGTTTCCGACAATCAGCGGAACCCCTATGTAAACATAAGTTTTATCCTGGGAAGGGCTGCTGTACAAAGCCACCTGAACATTATAGCGTTTTCCATCGACCCAAATCGGCTCAATATCCCCGTTTATATCCTGACTATACCCGGTGCAGCTGAAAGACCTACCTTCCTGGAAGGAATCAACAGCAACTGCACCCAAGTTTCTCATGATTACATTGGCCAAACTGACTGTCCCGGCCTGGTCAAAAGTCTCTTTCAATTCACCTTTATACAGGTAATAGTCATGCCATTCCAAAATTCCCACCCTATCTAGCTGCTGTTTAATATGAGTTAAGGACTGATCTGGATCACGGGTCTGAACACTAACAATAAAGTGAGTTTCTCCGCTGTCAATTCGAGACTGCACAGCCAGGTAGAACTGAACCCCCTTTTGAGCCAGGTTATATTCCATTTCTACGGTCCCGTCATAGGATGAAATCAATACATTATCCGGCTGGTATTCCAAATTAAGGCTGGTAGCCAGGGTATGCATATACCGTTTTAATTCATTTTCAGTGGAGTCTGTTCTTAGCTTTGCCCAGCAGTCCAGACGCGATTCGAGAGAAATTGCACCGATGGATGCAAAAGCTAGGGAATATGGGGAACGATTTTCAATTTGTCTGCCCATGGTATAGTCAATAGTATGGTTGCTTAAAAGACATAATAAAAAAAATAAAAATAACGAAACAATGGCCCGTTTCATGTTAACTTCCTCCCCAACTCTGGTAACTGGATTGTTGCCATCATGAGGAGGTATTATTCCCTTGCGAGCTTTCTTTTTTTGCATAAATGCACAAAAAAAACCCGACTTGGTCAGGTTTTATCTGAGTTTATTTAAGATTTATTATTATCAACAGGCTGCTCATCTGGTTGATCATCATCAGATGCCAATGATGCTTCCTGATTCAGCCGCTGCTGTTCCTCTTCTAATTTTTGCAGGTATTCCTCTTTTCTTTTTTTAGCTTCGAGAGCTTTTTTTTCAAATTTAACGGTTTGCCGCCATATCAAAATACCAAAAAATATGGTACATACCAGAACAATACCTATTAGAATAAGAAAACCCGTTTTCAAAGGCTCCCCCCTCCTTATTGATTATCATCCTGATCCGTCAGCCAAATAGATTCTTCCAGATCCTTTTTCTTTAATCTCTTTCTCTTTTCTGCTAAAGCACGCTCCTGTATTTTGTAAGTGGCCTGCCAAAGCACCAAGTATATTAACCCCTTAATGAGATAGTATACCAATGTAATAATAATAAGAGTCTTGGCTATACTCTCCATGTAATATTACTCCTAAGTCCCCCGTTAAATAACTATATCTCTAAAGTATTAGTTAATAATACTCCAAAGCCGGAAGGTTTACAAGAAACCTTCCGGCTTGGCTTCACTGTTTTTTCTATACTTCGATATCTACCCCGGCAGCCTTTAGCCGGGCAATAGCCCGCTGCATGGCCAATTGAGCGCGTGAGTAATTAGTATTTTCGTCACGCTGGATGAGCCTTTGGCGAGCGCGTTCTGCAGCTGCCTTGGCACGGAGTACGTTAATTTCATGCCCATGTTCGGCTGTTTCCGCCAGAACCCGGACCGTATTATCAACGACCTCCATGAAACCACCACTCATAGCAATTTTCTTCTCTTGTCCCTGGGCATCCTTGTAACGAAGAACCCCAATTTTAAGAGCTGCAACCAGCGGCGCGTGGTTTCTCAAAATTCCCAATTCACCTTCCACAGCGGGAGCAACCAAAAACTGAACTTCATCCCTAAAAAGAATCTGCTCAGGGGTCACTATCTCTAGCATGAAGGTGTTTTCTGCCATACGCTACGCCTCCAGTCTTTTTGCCTTGGCGATGGCGGTGTCGATGTTACCGACCATAAGGAAAGCAGCCTCAGTCAAATTATCATGCTTTCCTTCCAGAACCTGAGCGAATGATTCAACTGTCTCAGTAACCGGAACGTATATACCCGGTTGTCCGGTAAACTGCTCAGCAACGTGGAAAGGCTGCGACAGGAAGCGCTGGATCTTTCTGGCCCGGGCCACGATCAGTTTATCCTCATCAGACAGTTCATCCATTCCCAGAATAGCTATAATGTCCTGCAGTTCTTTATATCTTTGCAGAATTTGCTGCACTCCGCGGGCGGTATAATAATGCTTTTCACCTAAAATTACCGGATCTAAGATACGGGAAGTGGAGTCCAGCGGATCCACAGCAGGATAGATTCCCAACTCAGCTATGGAACGAGCCAAAACGGTAGTGGCATCCAAGTGAGCAAAAGTGGTAGCCGGGGCTGGGTCAGTCAAGTCGTCAGCCGGGACATAAACTGCCTGAGCGGAGGTAATAGATCCCTTACGGGTGGAGGTAATACGCTCCTGCAATAACCCCATGTCAGTGGCCAAGGTGGGCTGATAACCAACCGCAGATGGCATACGTCCTAACAGAGCAGACACCTCGTTACCTGCCTGGGCAAAGCGGAAAATGTTGTC
Organism: Bacillota bacterium; assembly: GCA_029550685.1. Lineage (GTDB taxonomy): Bacteria > Bacillota > Syntrophomonadia > Syntrophomonadales > Syntrophomonadaceae > DTU018. The sequence continues at coordinate 68,618 of JAKPGY010000091.1, read as the reverse complement.
GATGAATATCAATACATCCAGTCCAGACGTATCCCGGAAATATTCAGCTATGGTCAGACCAGTCAGCCCTACCCGCAGACGGGCTCCGGGAGGTTCGTTCATCTGGCCGAAAATAAGAGCACATTTGGAGATAACTCCAGACTCGGTCATTTCACCCCATAGGTCGTTTCCTTCGCGGGTACGTTCACCAACACCGGTAAATACTGAATAGCCACCATGTTCGTAGGCTATATTGCGGATCAGTTCCTGGATAATAACGGTCTTGCCGACACCGGCACCACCGAACAATCCAATCTTACCACCCTTGGCATAGGGACAGATTAAGTCAGTAACCTTAATGCCGGTTTCCAGCTGTTCCGTAGCGGGAAGCTGATCTACCAGTGCCGGCGGTTTACGGTGGATTTCCCAAAAATCTGAAGCTTCTACCGGTCCACCTTCATCGATAGGTTGACCCAACACGTTCAAGATACGTCCCAGACAACCTTCGCCAACCGGTACCTTGATAGTGGCTCCGGTATTAGTGGCTTTCATACCGCGCATAATGCCATCGGTGGGCTGCAGAGCAACACAGCGCACCGTATCATTACCCAGATGCTGCATAGCCTCCAGAGTAACATCGATGTTAGCTGGTACACGCATATTGCTGTCCTGGTCGCTGGACTTTATGGTAATCGCGTTCATCAGATCTGGCAACTCGCCAGGTTTGAAGCGGATGTCGACGACTGCGCCGATAACCTGGGTTACCTCTCCGTATGTCACATTCGCCATCCTTTACTTTCCTCCTTTTTTCAGAGCTTCAGCGCCGCCGACGATATCGAGGATTTCATCTGTGATAGCTGCCTGGCGGACCTTGTTCATCTCCAGGGTCAGGGTATCGATGATCTCCCCAGCGTTTTCTGTGGCATTGCTCATGGCGGTCATTCGAGCACCGAGTTCGCTGGCTTTGCTTTCCAGCAGAGCATGATAAATCTGGCTGCCAATATAGCGCGGCAGCAGAGTAAGCAGAATATCCTCGGCACTCGGTTCATAGATGTAGTCAACATACTGCTCTTCCGTCTCTTCCTGCTGAGGCGGTTCCAGCGGCAAAATTTTATGCACGGTGGGAACCTGTCTCAGTACATTTATAAACCTGCCGTAGACCAAGTATACTTCGTCTAGCTCTTCATTTTCATAGGCGTTCATTATATAACGGCCAATTTCCCGTGCATCGGCATAGCTAGGATTATCACCAAGGTTAACGAACTCTGCGTCAACCCCTCCGCGTTTTCTGAAAAAGTCGCGCCCCCTTCTTCCTACCGCAATAATACCGTTTTGGACATTGCGTTTATCCTCAGCCATAGCTGTAGTAGCTGCCCGTATAACATTGGTGTTAAATGCCCCGCATAGACCGCGGTCACCAGTAATAACTATGTAGCCAACTTTACGGACCTCTTCGCGAACTTCCAGAAGCGGATGCCGGACATCATAGGCTACGGCGGCTAAACGAGCCAGAGTTCCCTGCAAAGTATCAGTATAGGGACGGGATGCCTCGGCTCTCTCCTGAGCGCGGCGCAGTTTCGCAGCAGCCACCATTTTCATGGCCTTGGTAATCTGCTGCATATTTTTTACACTTCGTATTCTGCGCTTATATTCTCTTACGCCAGCTCCTGCCATTTATCTCACCACCTATACTGCGAACGTAGATTTGAACTCAGCAATAGCCTTCTGGAGCTTTTCTTCCGTAGCTTCGTCCAGCTTACCAGTAGACTTGATATTGTTCAAAACGTCGGCATAGGCACTGCGCATAAACTTCAGGAAATCAGCTTCGAATTCCAATACCTTATCCTTGGGCAAATCATCCAAATATCCATTAACACCTGCATAGATGGAAACAACTTGCTCTTCCATGGCCATAGGCTGGTATTGAGCTTGCTTCAGTATCTCGGTAACCCGCTCACCTCTGGTCAGTCGTGCCAGAGTAGCCTTATCCAGATCGGAGCCGAACTGGGCAAAAGCCGCCAGCTCACGGTACTGAGCCAGATCCAAGCGCAGCTGACCGGCAACGGATTTCATAGCTTTGGTCTGGGCGGCACCTCCTACGCGGCTGACTGATAGTCCGGCATTAACAGCCGGTCTCTGTCCGGCATAGAACAAGTCGGTTTCCAGATAAATCTGTCCATCGGTAATGGATATAACATTGGTGGGAATGTAGGCGGAAACGTCTCCGGCTTGAGTTTCGATGATAGGCAGTGCCGTGATGGATCCTCCCCCATGCTCTTCGTTGAGCTTGCAGGCTCTCTCCAGCAACCGGGAGTGCAGATAGAAAACGTCACCCGGATAAGCTTCACGTCCAGGAGGACGGCGGAGCAACAGGGACATTTCACGATAAGCTACAGCGTGCTTGGACAAATCGTCATATATAATCAAAACATCTTCTTTGTCAGTTTCCATAAACTCTTCAGCGATAGCTACCCCGGCATAGGGAGCCAGGTAAAGCATGGGAGCAGGTTCAGAGGCCGTCGCCGCCACTATAATGGTATAATCCATAGCTCCCATTTCTTCCAACTTGGCTACAATACCGGCAATAGAGGACTGTTTCTGTCCAATAGCTACATAGATACAGATCAGGTCCTTCTTTTCCCGCTGATTGATTATGGTATCAATGGCAATGGCGGTTTTTCCTACCTGGCGGTCACCAATGATCAGTTCCCGCTGGCCGCGTCCAATCGGTACCATGGAGTCAATAGCCTTCAATCCGGTCTGCATAGGAGTATTAACTGGTGAGCGTGTTACCACGCCGGGGGCAACACGTTCTACCGGCCGGTAAGTATCAGTATTTATCGGCCCTTTGCCGTCAATGGGCTGGCCTAGGGCGTTGACAACCCGGCCCAGCATGGCTTTTCCTGCCGGTACCTCCATGATGCGGCCTGTAGCTTTAACCACATCTCCTTCTTTGATGTGGGAATATTCACCCAGCAAAACCGCGCCGACATTATCTTCTTCCAGGTTTAGAACCATACCGTAGGTTCCCCCGGGAAACTCCAATAATTCTCCGGCCATGGCACCCTGTAAGCCGTACACGCGGGCGATACCGTCACCGACATAGATAACGGAGCCCACATTGCTGACTTCGACCTCGGATTGGTAGCGCTCAATTTGCTGTTTAAGAATGGCGCTAATCTCTTCCGGTCTAATACTCATTTATGTGCTCACCCCTATCGATTAACTAATCTTCACCTGCTTGAGTTGTTCTTTCAGCATTTCCAGCTTTTTGGCCACGGTACCGTCTATGATCTGGTCTCCCAGCCTTATCTTCACCCCTCCAAGTAAAGCCGGATCTACCGACACCTTAAGCTGTACCGTTTTCCCCATAGACACAGATAATTTCTCAGCAAGCATTTTTACATCTTCTTCGGAAACCTCTTGAGCCGCTACCAGATCGGCTTTGGCAATATTGCGAGACTCGTCGGCCATCTCCTTGTACTCGTCGAGTATGGCATTCAAGTATACTTCCCGGCGTTTGTCAATCAAGAGATTGAAGAAGTTCAAAGTAGTCGCAGAAACATGTTCGGTAAATATTTTGTTAGCGATGTCCTTCTTTTCCTTGGCCGGAACCAGGAGATGGGCCAGATATTCCTTGAGGTTTTCAGTCTCCTCAATAACCTGGACCAGTTTCTCCAACTCCTGCTGATACTGGTCTATTTTATCCTGTTCCTGGGCAATGCTGAAGAATGCCTCGGCATAGCGCCGAGCAACACTTCTGTTTAACATAATAGATCGCCCGCCTCATTAACAAAGTCCTTTACCAGCCGTTTGTGGTCCTCGTCAGTTATAGCACGTCCCAGGACCTTTTCTGCCGCCAGAATTGCCAGGGAAGCCGCAGTATCCTTTAATTCCATCTTGGCCTGTTCGGTAGCAACCTTAAGCTCGGCTTCGGTTTTAGCTTTGATATTATCCGCTTCTTCCTTGGCTTTGGTGATGATTTCATTTTTGGCCTCTTCTGCCGCCTTGGTAGCCCGGGCTACAATTTCCTGAGCTTCCTTGCGGGATTCAGCCAGGTTGCTCTGTGCTTCCTTACGCATTTGCTCGACTTCGATCTTGACCTCTTCTGCATGTTTCAGGGAACTCTCGATAGTGGTGGTACGCTGTTCCAGCATGGCATTGATGGGATTATAGGCAAACTTGTACAACAGCGCCAGCAGTATTAAGAAGTTCACTGCGGTCCAGCCTATGGCATACCAGTTGGGAATATGGGGAGTATGCCCTTCCGGCTGCGGTATAGCTCCGCCTCCGGCACCTCCGGACGCCAAGCATAAGGAGGCAAATCCAAGTACAAACACACTGGTTAAAAGGAGCACAGCAATATAAAACCGTTTGTTCCTTAACACGGATGTGCTACCTCCAATCTCTGAGCAGATAGTATTTGGGGCGGTGGAGCTCAAACACAGCTCAACCGCCCACAAATCAGGTCTCCTGATAATTCCTTATATCTTACCAACTAACATGAAAGCAATCAGCAGACCATAAATTGTCAGGGTTTCAATGAATGCCAAAGTGATGAAGAGAAGAGTTCTGACGTCCCCTCCTACTTCAGGCTGCCGAGCAATGGCTTCAAAAGCTTTACCACCAGCAACACCCATTCCTATTCCACCGCCGATACCTGCGATCGATACGGCCAGACCAGCGCCTAACGCTACGCCCATTCTTTTCCCTCCTTTCTTCATGCACCAGTTAAACTAATTATGCAGAGCCACTTAAAATTTATGTTAATTTTTAATGACCCTCTCCAGTAGCAGCAGCTATATAACTAGCAGACAGTATGGTAAAAACAATAGCCTGGATAGCACCCAACAACAAGCTTAAACCCATTATCGCTCCAGGTACAATAAAGGGTGCCATGAACAACAGAAACGCAATAACCATTTCCTCACCAAAGATGTTCCCGAAAAGACGGACGGTGAGGGACAGCGGATGGGCCAGCTCTTCCACCAGATTCAGCGGCAACATTGCCCAACTTGGACTTACAAAATGACCCAAGTAATGACCACCATGCTCTGCAAATCCAGCTATATGAACTGAGAAGAAGGTAATCATGGCTAGAGTCAAGGTGATATTCCAGTTACTGGTTGGCGGTTGATAACCAGAAATGCCAGCAGCCCCAGGAAGAAGACCACTGTAGTTACTGAGCAGTATGAAAAGGAAAAAAGCCGTGAGCAGTGGAGCCCACTTCTTGGCGACGTGCTCTTTGTCCATTAACTGGGTAAAAAAGTCGTAGGTCCAAATGATGATCATTTCGAAAGCATTCTGTAGACCCCGGGGAACCATCTGCATATCCCGGGTGGCAAAATAGGCGATAAGCCCAATTAAAGCTATAATAACCCATTCGGTTACTATGATATGGTCAACTGGAATTGGACCCAGGTGAAAAAACACCCCATCCAACATACCAAATAGCATAACTATTTCTCCCCCCCTTCATATTAGATTGTCGAGTATCCAACCTGTGCCCTCAGGTTGGAGATAATATTCCCATACGGATCGGTAACGATCCGAATGACCTCCTTATTTTTCACCGGAGGAATCATCATCCCCTTTAGATGTGTAGGAATTCCCGCTTGCCATGGTGCGGTCCCACATTACTTTTATTCCTGTGGCTACGCCAAGTAAAAAGCCGGCGACGCTAAGCCAGGGTTCCGTATCGAACCTGGTATCCAGCCACCTGCCTCCCAAATACCCTAGTGCTATAGCTGCTGCTATGGTAGTTGCCATATTTATCGCATCACTTAAAGATTTTACCCAGTTTTTCTTGGCGTTGGCCATTCCCCACTCCTTAGTTTATAGGTTGACAAATATCCGTTAATTGTATTCGTCATAAACAGTCAAAACCCTTTTTTATACAGGGTATTTTTTCTCAAGGCTTCCTATACCCCTGGATCAAAAGTAAACGAATACTGCTGCCAGCTTCTCCGGCAGCCTGCTTTTTAGTTAAACCACAGCTATAAATTTTTGTCGATTTTAATCTCAACGAGCCAGGTAGCCTTTACGTTCTAACTTGGCCCAGTGCTCTTGCAAAGCTTGATCCAAATCAACTCCAAATTGCTCTTCCATAACAAACATCATGGTTACTGCGGTTTGGGCCACGTCCAACAGTTCCCGGGTTATCTCTTTGACTACCGTCTTATCATCCCAGTCAACCTTTTCCCCGCTCAAGCCTCGAAATTTTCCGATCACTTGGGCCAGTTCTCCGGCTTCCTCCATCAGTTTCAAAGCGGTGGACTCCAGGGTAGGGGTCAATTGGTTAAGCCGGGGAAGTGATAATGTTTTTGCTTCCATGATATATCGCTCTCCGTTCATCACAACTGGCTGGTATGAACCTACCGGTTATGTTTTTCCACCACCACCAGCTCGATTCCTGCTTCCCGCATCAGTTCCAGAGCGATATCATCCTGAAAATTACCTCTATGTACTACTTTTTCAATCCCGGCATTAATGATCATACGAGCACATATGATACATGGCTGATTGGTACAATACATCACGGTATCCTGGGTAGAAATCCCGTAGTAAGCAGCATTAATGATAGCATTTTGCTCAGCATGTACCCCCCGGCACAATTCGTAACGCTGTCCGGAAGGAATATCGTTCTCCGTCCGGAGACAGCCCGTTTCACTACAGTGCTTAAGCTTGCGAGGTGCCCCATTGTAACCGGTGGAAATTATACGTTTGTCTTTTACCAAAACTGCTCCTACTTGCCGGCGCAAGCAGGTGGAACGGGTAGCTACCAGATCAGCTACTTCTAAAAAATACTCATTCCAGCTGGGACGCGTGTCCATGCGATAACCCTCATTTCTTGTTATACGCTGTACAGGGGATATTTATCACACAGCTTTTTAACTATTTGCCGGGCCTCCTGCAAATAGTTATCCTCCTGTGGATGGTCCAAAGCTATGGTTATAGCCTGGGCTACTTCCAGCATGTCATGATTCTTAAATCCGCGGGTAGTCAATGCCGGTGTACCCATGCGAATACCACTGGTTATAGTAGGTTTCTGCGGGTCAAAAGGAATGGCGTTTTTGTTGACCGTAATATTGACTTTTTCCAGAATTTCCTCAGCTTCTTTTCCAGTTAACCCTTTAGGCCGTACATCTACCAGCATAAGATGGTTATCAGTTCCTCCGGAGACTAGTCTCAAACCATTCTTCACCAAAGCATCAGCTAATGCTGCTGCATTCTCAACTATATCCTGCTGGTACTGCTTAAATTCTCCGGTCAATGCTTCCTTAAAACATACCGCTTTGGCAGCAATAACATGCATGAGCGGTCCGCCCTGAATACCGGGGAATACCGCTTTATCTATTTTGGCTCCCCACTCTTCACGGCACATGATTAATCCGCCCCGGGGTCCGCGCAAGGTTTTATGGGTAGTGGTAGTAACAAAATCGGCATAGGGAATGGGAGAAGGGTGGAGCCCTGCTGCTACCAGACCGGCAATATGGGCCATATCTACAAATAGATAAGCACCCACTTCATCAGCAATAGCTCTGAAGCGCTGGAAATCTATTATACGCGGGTAAGCACTGGCACCAGCTACGATCATTTTTGGCCGGTACTGGAGGGCCACCTGGCGTACTTGATCATAATCAATGGTTTCGCTGTCCGGGCTTACACCGTAATCTACGAAGTTAAAATATTTTCCGGATATATTTACCTTGCTGCCATGGGTCAAGTGACCTCCATGGTTTAGGTTCATACCCAGGACGGTATCCCCTGGTTCAAGGGCAGCAAAATAAACGGCGGTATTGGCTTGTGCTCCAGAATGGGGCTGAACATTAACATGCTCGGCTCCAAAAAGAGTTTTGGCCCTGGTGCGGGCTAGTTCTTCAACCACATCTACATATTCGCACCCACCATAATAACGTTTACCTGGATATCCTTCCGCATACTTGTTAGTCATTACTCCGCCTTGAGCGGCCATGACGGCCCGGGAGACAAAATTCTCCGATGCAATCAGCTCCAGCTTATAATTCTGCCGGTGTTCTTCCTGGGCAATAGCTTCAGCTACTTCCGGATCCACTGGCCTCACATACTGTTCAATATAGTCCACCTGTTTTACTCCTCCCTCAAGCCAGCATTTTCTAGCTGACATATCTTTTCTACCCGGCGCTGGTGTCTCCCTGCTGCGAAAGGGGTACTGATAAAGGTTTTTACCACTTCGACTGCCAGGCCTGGTCCAATAACACGAGAGCCCAGTGCTACTATATTGGCATTATTATGCTCTCTGGCCAGGCGGGCAGTATAGCAGTCATTACACAGGGCTGCCCGTATACCCTTGACCTTATTAGCAGCAATTGAAATACCTATGCCGGTGCCACAGATCAATATACCGGGGATATCCTCTTCCAGCACCAGAGAACATACATTTGCTGCTATATCAGGATAATCCACAGAGTCACGGCTATAGGTACCACAGTCTACTACAGTATGACCATCATTCTGCAAATGGTTTATGATTTCCTGTTTCAGGTCGTAACCGGCATGATCACATCCGATAGCGATTTTCAACTAATTCACCTCGTTTTCGGTAATACAGCCTTTGGTTGCAGTTATATTGCAATTAATTAAGGCGAGATTCTTGCTGGTTGACAATAATTTTTTCTAAAAGGCTTTTTATCTGCTGCAGGGCTTGTTGATAAGTCTCTATATTCTGCCCATAGGGATCAGGGATTTCTTCATCCGGTTGGCCCGCATATTCGGCCAGAGTATAAATTTTGCTTCTTAGATGAGGAAATAATTCTTGCAGCTTATCCCGATGGTTTCTAGTCATAGTTAAAATTAAATCAGCCTCTTGCACCATGGCATCATCAATTGAGCGGGAACGGTGACCGGTAAGATCGATACCCAACTGGCTCATAACCTCTATCGCTTCCGGAGTAGCCTGGTCATTCTCCCAGGCATACAGCCCGGCTGATTCAACCCTGATTTCGTCGGCAGGGTAACCGCTTAGCTGCAGCATCCTGGTAAAAAGAGCCTCCGCCATAGGACTTCGACAGGTATTTCCGGTACATACAAACAGCACCTTTTTCATACCGATCCTCCTTTTATAAAACCCATTTTATAGCCAGAGCCATTAGTATCACTCCCCCAACCAATTGGGCATAGCTTCCTGCCAAACGGCCAAATACTCTGCCCCCGGCGAATCCGGCTACGGTCATAATTGCGGCTGTGGCTCCCATAAGGATTACGGTAAAGAATACAGGCACTCTTAAAGTACCTAAACCGAAACCGACTGTCAAGGCATCAATACTGACTGATACTCCCAGCACTATAATACTCCACCAGTCAGAAGAAAAGTTCCGTTTCGATGTCTGAAGGGACAGGAGTCGCTGGGCTTCAGAAAATTTATATGCTCGGGGACGCAGCTGTCTATATCCTTTCAGCAGCAGGTCCAAAGCGATGTAGGCCAGGACTAAAGCGCCCACCCGGGCTGCCCACACCCCCAGGAAACGTCCTACAGCTGCACCCAGGCCCAACCCGATCAAGGGCATTATTACATGGAGAATACCCACCGTAGACACGAACTTGGTTTCAAAACTGCGGGTTACACCTTTCAAGCCCATACCCAGGGAAAGAGAAAAGGCATCCAGTCCCAGGACTATGGCCACCAGTATAATAGTTATATATTGTTCGATCATCAGCTATCTCCTTGGTGTGAAAGACTACATGCTGTGAAAACGCCTCTCACCTATATAGCAGCCAGTAGGTTTGCCACGAGCACCTTAGTGGAGGAGTTCGATATAGCCGGTGAAGATGGGCGGACGAAGGAGGGCGAGGGACAGGATGTCCGTAAGAGGGCTATCAGATAGGAGGTTTGTTTAGCCCGGTACCCCCTGAGTCGCGCATCGAGCCGTTACTATATCATGACGACGGAACTGGTGCGCATGATGAACCTACTGGTTACTAGGCACAGCTTTGCAGGAGTGTTAGCCGGCTCGCTCCAAGACTCCTCGCCTGCAACACATCGGCTCACTTCGGTGCGATGCGGACCGCTTAAGAATTCGGCATCCATGCACTCAGTCCTCGCTGCTCGAAACATCCTGTTTCTCGCTCCGCATCGCAGCCCTCAGTTTTGCCGTGGGTTGCAACGGCTCGTCGTACGTCACTCGCCCGGCTAATACTCCTGCGAAGGGAGCATCAGTAGTCCCCGAAGGGGGCAATAACAGGTTTTAAGTTTTTTCTGCATCGCGTCCTGTTCTATAGGGGTCATTTTGAGCAGCCTGGCAAATACGATCCAGCACCGCTGCAGTTACTCCATCGGTTGCCTCAGGTAAGGGAGCAAATATTAAAACTTCGATTTGCTGTTTTTCCGCTTCACGCAATACCTGGTAAATATCTGATCCTGCAGAACCTAAATTAAGATGGAAAAGACTCACTCCTTCTATTTTATGTGCCGGAGAAATATTATTATGTACAACTGCCACCTTTTTCCCCTGGTTTAAGTATTTCTGCGCTGTTGCTTGCAGCATTGTTTCGCTGCCTGCCAATAAAACTTGCGCTGAGGTCCGGTAGTGGGGTATGGAGGACGGCTCTTCTGCTGCCATGATCAGCTTTTGCCCCAGTATACTTTCCAACTGGGACCGGCTGACCCCTCCTATCCTGATCAGACGAGGGGCAGGGCCGCACATATCAACAACGGTAGATTCTATACCCAAACCGGTAGCTCCGGCATCCAGGACAGCGGCTATATGACCATCCAAATCATCCTTGACATGCTGAGCGTTAACCGGGCTGGGCCGTCCGGACAAATTGGCGCTGGGAGCGGCCAGGGGACCAGCCGCGTTGATTAAGGCTAAAGCTACCGGATGAGAAGGCATGCGCAAGCCTACCCCGGGACGATGGGCGGTCACTATACCAGGAACCTGAGGTTTCGCCGGAAGGATAAGGGAGAGAGGTCCCGGCCAAAATCTCTCCATCAGCAGCCGGGCTGAAGCGGTCACCTCAGCCGCCAGCTGGCTTACCTGATCGAAGCGGGCAATATGAACCAGCAAGGGATTAACTGGGGGACGGTTTTTGACTTGATAAATCTTCTCCACTGCCGGGGAGGAAAAAGCATCGGCTCCTAATCCGTATACGGTTTCCGTTGGAAAAGCTACCAGCTCTCCAGCTTTTATGATCCGGGCGGCTTTCTGGATAATGTCCTGTTCGGGTTGGTCAGGATTCACCTGCCAGTATATGGTCTTCACCACTAACATCTCCTTTTTGAGCTATGATCAGCCGGTCACGTCCTGCCCAGTCCTGCCTGACTTGTACCTGAGAGAAGGCGGAGCACAATGCAACCGCCGCTTCAGCCTGGTTACAACCGATTTCCATGAGCAAATACCCGTCCGAATGCAGGTGCTGCCAGGCCTGAGGTATCAACCTCCTATATAGTTCCAGGCCATCACCGGATCCCCATAAGGCCAGGCGCGGTTCATAATGGAGTACTTCCGGATCCAGCTTGGGATATTCCGCTTCTGATATGTAGGGAAGATTGGCACATATGAAATCAAACTGTTCCCCGGCCGGTACAGAAGCCAGCAGGTCTCCCTCCAAAAAATGTACTTTAACTCCATGCTCTTCCGCGTTATAACGGGCTATTTCCAACGCGGCTCCGGAAATATCGATAGCAGTAACCTGTGCATGGGGTATATAGTAGGCCAGGCTGACGGCAATAGCACCGGACCCGGTACCCACATCACAGATTGAAACCGGTTGGTCTTTGGTGGCCAACTGTAAAACAGTTTCCACCAGCAGTTCGGTTTCGGGACGGGGTATTAGAACCTCCGGAGTCACTCTAAAATCCAGGGACATAAACTCCCGCTTTCCCAGCAAATAGGCCAGCGGTTCCCGGGCAGCTCTTCTTTTTATCAATTCCCGGTATTGTTCACGTTCATTCTGGTTAACCGGAGCAAAATAATTGGCATACAAATAGACCCGGTCCTTTTTAAGAACTCGGGCCAGCAGAGCTTCGGCATTAAGCCGGGGTTCTTCTATGCCTTTGTCAGTAAAAAACCGGGTAGTCCATGCCAATAGATCTTTTATGGTCCACGTTTCCTGCATTATTCCACCTGTCGCAACCGTTCCGCCTGATCGTGGGCTATCAAGGAATCAATTATTTCCTGCAGCTGTCCGTCCAGTATCGCATCCAGCTTATGCAGGGTAAGATTAATCCTATGGTCGCTTACTCTTCCCTGGGGGAAGTTGTAAGTGCGTATGCGTTCACTGCGATCCCCGGTACCGACCTGGCTTTTGCGGGTTCCGGCCAGCTCCGCATTCTTTTCTTCTTCTATAATTTCTTTCAGGCGGGCACGTAGTACTCTTAAGGCTTTGGCCTTGTTTTTATGCTGGGATTTCTCGTCCTGGCAGGTTACTACCAGTCCGGTAGGAATGTGAGTAATGCGAACCGCCGATTGGGTAGTATTAACCGATTGTCCCCCCGGGCCGCTGGAACAATATACATCTATGCGCAACTCATTAGGGTCCAGTTCTACTTCTACTTCCTCAGCTTCCGGCAGTACCGCTACAGTAGCGGCCGAGGTATGGATACGCCCTCCTGACTCAGTAGCTGGTATACGCTGAACCCGGTGCACACCCGACTCGTATTTTAACTGGCTATATACACCTGGGCCATCCACTCCAAATATAATTTCCTTGATGCCGCCGATATCAGTATAATGAGCGTCCATTATATCGATTTTCCAGCCCTTTTCTTCTGCATAGCGGGAATACATGCGAAAGAGATCACCAGCAAACAAGGCTGCTTCTTCTCCCCCGGTACCGGCTCTTATTTCCATAATAACGCTTTTGTCATCATCGGGATCACGGGGCAGCAGCAACACCTTCAGCTGGTGTTCCAAGGATTCCTGCTTTTCCTGCAAGTTGGCCAATTCCTCATTCAACATCTGCCGGAATTCTTCATCCTGCTCCGAGGTAAGCATTTCCCGGGTATCGGACAACTGCTGCAAGACTGATTTATATTCACGATAAGTAGTGACGATCTCGGTCAAGTCAGCATGAGCTTTGGCATATTTCTGAAAACGAGCCGGATCGGCAATGATTTCCGGCTGACTTAATAATTCTGTTAATTCCTGGTATTTATCTTCCAAACTCTGCAGTTTTTCCAACATGGGGGAATAGATCCTCCTTGATATCGGTTTCAGTACAAGCTTAAGCCCGGGCCAGTTCCACCTGATCTAAAGCAGGTTCCAAGTTTTTAGCTAAGTCCGTGTTTTCCACAGGGAGCACTGCTTTTAATGCTATCAAAGCAACTTCCAACTGCTGATCATCAGGTTCCCGGGTGGTCAGCTTCTGCAGCCATAGTCCCGGTGCAATTACTATACGGGCCAGGCGATTATGATAATATTTCCCGGAAAACTTAATAAACTCATAAGCCAGTCCGGCCACCACTGGAAGTACCGCCAGACGCGACCAGATGCGATAGAATAAGTTTCCATCACCCAGCATCACAAACACTAGAATAGAAATAACCATTACAATCAACAGGAAACTGGTGCCGCAGCGTGGATGCAAGGTAGAGTATTTACGGGCATTTTCCACAGTCAACTCTTCGCCTGCTTCATAGGTAAAAATTGATTTATGCTCGGCTCCATGATACATAAAAACCCGATCTATTTCTTCCATCCGGGAAATAGCATAAACATATAAAAGGAAGAAAGCAATACGCAAAATACCTTCTACCAGGTTCTGAGCTACTATTCCGCCGATATAGCCCTGGGTGAAATGAACCACAGCAGTAGGCAAAATCACAAACAACAAAATAGCCAGTACAAATGCAAAAAGGCCGGTTACCAGCATTTCAGTGGGGGTTAACTCTTCCTCTTCTTCGGGCATGGACAGGTTGGCTGACTTATTAAGCATGCGAATACCCAATGCCATAGAGTCGATTAGTACATAAGTTCCCCGGATAAAGGGCCATTTTAAGAAAGACCAGTAGGGGGATAGCTCCTTAACTGGTTCTTTCTCAATCTCTATACTTCCATCAGCTTTTCTAACCGCCACTGAGGTATGCTTAGGCCCGCGCATCATTACGCCTTCGATAACCGCCATACCTCCAATTGAAGGTTTTCCCATATTAACCACCCAATTTCTATCCTAGAAGCAAAATAGCAGAGTATGCCGCTCTGCTATTGCCAGGTTACTGTAAACCGTATTTCTTCTTAAACCTGTCAACCCTTCCGGTAGTATCAACAATTCTGGCCCGGTTACCGGTGTAGAACGGATGGCACTTGGAACAAATTTCTACGCGTATATTCTCTTTGGTTGATCCTACCTCAAATTCGTTTCCGCAGGCACATCTGGCTACGGTAAGCTTATATTCAGGGTGGATTTTATCCTTCATCGGTATCACCTCTCTTTTGCCCACGTCTGCTGGTAGTTCCCCGTATGGGCAGACTGCAAATGAAATTATAGCAATAATCATAGTAAAAAACAAGGAAAAGATCAGCCTAGGTGGTTGCTGACCCTAAGTTGGTTCTGAACCGGGCAAACGGTATTTAAAAAACTGCTGCTGGAAGAAGTTATCATAGGTGCTGAAAAACTCGTCTCCATCCTCAGTGTCTTGAATTTTATGCCAGTATACAAACATCTTGGCATCCAGGTTGTCCATCATGTGCAGAACAAAGGCTTCCGGAAACATAGGAACTACCGGAGAGCCAAACTCGGTGGTGCCGTGATGGCTGAGTATCATGTGCTTGATCATCCACTCCAATTCCTGGGAAAAGCCCTGACCCTGGCTGCGAACTTCGGAAATAGCTGCTCCAATGCGTTCCACTCCCATAATAATATGTCCCAGGAGTTTTCCTTCTACGGTGTATTCGGTAACAATCTTGGTCTGGTATTCATCCAATTTGCCAATGTCATGCAGTATAGCACCGGTGATTAACAGGTCTGTATTAAGAAGCGGGTAAGACGGAGCGGCATGCAGGCATAATTCGGCGACCTGGACGGTGTGTTCCAGCAGCCCTCCTGGATAGTTGTGGTGCACTTTTTTGGCAGCAGTGGCTTCATAAAACTGCTGGCGTACTTCTGGGGTGAATACAACTTCCAATAACTTACCCAGTGCCGGATCAGTAACTCGGTCCAGCATCTGGTTAAACTTTTTAATCAACGAATCTATATCGATATCCGGCTTTTTAAGATAGGGAGAAATATCTTCATCCAGAGCTTTGATTCTCTTGGCCGTAAGCTGCAGCTTATTGTTATAGCTGCCCAGATCTCCCAGTACTCCCAAAAGAGTGCCTGCTTCCACCGGCCCGCTCACCTGGCAGTTGTCCCATACCACCGCATCCACTTCTCCAGTAGCATCACCCAGTTTCAGATTTATTACATCCCGGCCATCTTTGGTCTTACGCTGGTTCTTCTCCAAAACCAGGTATTTTCCCCACAGTTGACTGCCAGCCGGCAGACTTTTTAACTCCTGTATAGTAAAGGGCCCTTTTTTTTCCACACAAACTCACTCCCTTTATTTAACGCACCGGATGGGTGTATGACCCAATAGCCACTTCCGGTAATTCCTGCCGGATAATATTTAGAAAAGACAGCATACCTACTCCGGATTCTTGATTATTAAATAAGTTCAGCAGGTAATCAGGGTCAATGTTTAAGTTACGCAGTTGAATCATGTTTACCGGTGTTTTTCTAACGAACTCCACCAAGGCTTCGATCTCGGACATACGATCAGTAAATCCAGGGCAAACCAGCAGATTTATAGAAACATGGATCCCCTTTTCCCGGGCTTCAGCAATGGATTCACCTACCTGGGCAAACTTATAACCGCGGGGCCGGTGATAGCGGACATAATTATCTTCGTTAAATGAAAAAATAGTAACTCTCATGCTATCCAAGCCGGCTGCGTATAATTGGCTAAGCCCCCTGGAAAATCCGCCATTGGTATTAATATTGATGGTTCCTTTATCCGTGGCCTGGCGTATCAAACCAATGGCTTCCGCCAGGCGAGCAGCATTCAAAGAAGGTTCTCCTTCACACCCCTGACCGAAACTGATAATAGCTTCCCGGGCATATTCGAGATGATCCACAGCAATTTCGCAAATCTCCGCCACCTCAGGAACAAAATTCAAACGCTGCTGAGGAGAGACATTCCCATCGTGCCCTTCGGATATACAGCCAATACAATCTGCATTGCAGGCGGTCATGGTGGGAATCCCCCCTTCCCAGCGACGATAAAATATATTCTGGGCAGTAAAACAGCCATAGTCCAGAGAACAGAGGGCCAGGTGCCGTAATATCCTATTGTGAGGATAACGCCGCAGTTTCTGATCAATACGCTGGGGAAGACGAGGCGTATTATAATAAACCGGATGCCATTTCCGGTGTTCATCGGTCTGCACTGCGGCGGTATATACCTGGCCATTCTTAAATCCCACCGCTGCATAACCCAGCAGGGGAAGACTCCCCGCACTGCGGCTGCTGACACAGGCAGGCCAAAGGGTTCTGGTAAATCCCTGGGGCAGCAATGCTGCGACCGCGTACGCCTTCTGTCCGCGACCGGAAGGGTCGGATTCAAAATAAGTGAGCCGGTCCTGGTCCAGTCCTACGGGAAGGCTGTAAGGCACCGTGACCAATGATGCCCCTTTAGGCAGCGGGATCATTTCCTGCTCCTCCGGTTCTACCCAGGTGGTACCGGTTCGACCCAGCATTGTCACACCAGGGTGTTCCAGCAATTCATTCTTTTCATTAGCATAGAGAACTAGAAACATATATGTCCTCGCTTTCAGTATATCTATAGACTAGCGGAAATTTATCCATAAAAAAAGCCCCCTAAGGAGCGAAGGGTGCAAATAGTACCTCAGTAATTCTGCCACGCCTACGACTCGCGATGACAACAGTCGCTCTTTAGTGCCATTGCTGTGAAATTAGTAGTCGTTGTGTCATCGCGAGTAGCGAAGCGACGTGGCGATCTCTTTTTCGCAGCCTGCGAGCCTCTTTTGAGATTGCTTCGCTGCGCTCGCAATTATCACCTGTGGTACAGACCACGATGAACGAAAACATCGCTGCATAACTGAATCAGGAGTATTAGCCGGGCGAGTGACTACGACGAGCCGTTGCAACCCACGGCGAAACTGAGGGCTGCGAAGCGGAGCGAGAAACAGGATGTTTCGAGCAGCAAGTACTGAGTGCATGGATGCCGAATTACGAGCGATCCGCTTCGCACCGAAGTAAGCCGATGTGTTGCAGGTGAGGGGTCCCGGAACGAGCCGGCTAATACCCCTGCATTCCGGTTAATACTCCTGTCAAGCCCTAGCGGAAACTTTAGCTTCCGATGGGAGGCTAAAGCCTTCCCTACGTCTGAGAGGGTATTTTCATTCATCGTGGCCCGTGACACTGGTGACATTGTTCTAAAGGACTCCCAATGTTCGCTGTCGCTCACTATTAATGTTGCGAGGAGCGCTAGCTACGCGGCAATCTCTCTTATAGCCTTTATCGACAGTCAGAGCCCCTTTAAGGCTCGGTGGTCTGTTTACCGGCTCAGATAATTCAGGGGATTGCACAGTTCCCCATTGTTACGGACTTCCAGGTGCACATGGGGTCCGGTGGTCCGCCCGGTCATACCTACTGTGGCAATAACCTGACCTCTAGCTACGCTCTCTCCCTGGGATACCTTGATAGTCTGCACATGGGCATAAAGGGTCTCCTTGCCGTCCGGATGCTCGATAACCACAGTTCGCCCATAAACAGATTTATAGCCGGCAAAGGTGACGGTCCCGGCGGCACAGGCTTTAATAGGATCTCCTATTTCTCCGGCAATGTCAATGCCATGATGATATCCTGACTGGCGCCACCCATATCCGGAGGTGATCGTACCCACCAGGGGCCAGTTAAAGAGGCTGGTATAGGTCCATCCCCGGGAAGGCTGTTGAGTAACCTGAGCCACTTGGTAAGTTGAGGATGGTATGACCAACTGGTCATTAATTTTGAGATTAACCGGATTCTTGCTGGGATTAGCTGCTTTTAAGCTGGTCAGGCTCACTTTGTAGCGGGCGGCGATATCCCACATGGTTTCCCCAGGGCGGATCACATGCAGGCGCTGACCAGATCCCGGGATCTGAAGAGTCTGGCCAATTTTAAGAATGCTGTTTCGGTTTAAATTATTTATCGAGGTTAGAGTTTGTATATCAACATTGAAACTTCTGGATATATCCCAGAGCGTATCACCTTTTTGTACCTGGTAGTACCTGACCTGGCTGTCCACCGCCACAGCTCTTGAGCCGCCGGCTGGAATGAAATTGCCCTGGTTTAATCCAGCCCAGACCGGAGCTGCCAGGATTCCTGTGCAGAGTACACCCAACACAAGGGATCCTACCCATCGTTTATACACGATTTTCCACCTCATTTCTTATCAGGCACAAAAAAAATAAGGGCCTGTGCCCTTATTTTTGACCAATTTTAGGCAAGATATACTTCTAGTTAACTCCCCGCACCCCATTGGCTTTGCCGAATACCAGAGGAGCAGCTCGGACCAGGTCCTTGTTGGATTTAGTCTTTTTCAGGGTATCCAGCATGATCTGCATAGTATCTACCGGATTATACTCACTGAAATAATTGCGTAAATGCCAGCTAAGTTCCAATTCTTCACTGGTAAGGAGCAGTTCTTCTTTGCGGGTACCACTACGCTTCAGATCTATAGCTGGGAAAATGCGCCTTTCCGCCAGCTTACGATCCAAAACCAATTCCATGTTGCCCCGGCCTTTAAATTCCTCAAAAATAACTTCGTCCATGCGGGAACCGGTTTCCACTAAAGCCGTAGCGATAATGGTCAGACTGCCACCTTCTTCAATGTTACGGGCAGCACCGAAAAACCGCTTGGGTTTGTCTAGCGAAGCCGGGTCAATACCACCTGACAGGGTACGTCCGCTGGGTGGAACCACCAGGTTATGAGCCCGCGCCAGCCTGGTGACGCTGTCCATCAGTATAACCACGTCTTTCTTGTGTTCCACCAGTCGTTTAGCTCGTTCCAGCACCATGTCGGTTACCTTGACATGGTTCTCGGGTGGTTCGTCGAAGGTAGAGGCTACTACTTCTGCTTTGGTAGAACGCTGCATATCAGTAACTTCTTCCGGTCGTTCATCCACCAGGAGAATGATTACTTCCATCTCCGGGTGATTAGCAGTAATACCCTGGGCAATTTTTTGCAGCAAAATGGTTTTGCCTGCTTTAGGGGGAGCGACAATAAGACCGCGCTGCCCTTTACCTATAGGGGCAATTAAGTCAATAACCCGGGTGGATAACTCCTTGGAGTCTGTTTCCAAAACAATTCGTTCCGTAGGGTATAGCGGGGTAAGAGCATCGAAGTGTATTCTTTTGGCGGAATCTTCCGGAGGAAATTCATTGACATTTTCCACTTTTAATAAAGCAAAGAACCGTTCATTATCCTTGGGGGATCGCACCTGACCAGCTACCCGGTCCCCGGTGCGCAGTTCAAATTTGCGAATCTGGGAAGGAGAAACATATATATCATCCTGGCTGGGCAAATAGGCAAAGGGTCTTAGAAAGCCGTAGCCATCAGGCATGATTTCCAAAACACCTTGGGCCTGCAGCAACTCATCAGAATGAGTTAAAGCCTTGGTTATTTCAAATATTAATTCTTTTTTACGCAGCTTGGAATAACCGGTCAGATTTATCTCCCGGGCAATTTGATACAATTCCAAGATAGTCTTATTTTCCAATTCGGATATATTTACGTTAGCCAATATAGTCCTCCTTCCAGATAGGTCTGGTTTAATTGTTTTTGTCAATCGGTAAAGCCTTAATACAGGTGAAAATCATGTGGTGTGAATTGATATCATATCGCAACTAATCCTGGCGGTGAGGTGCCGGTAGAAGGCAGCTTATTCATTACTTGGGTTTAGGGGGATAATAACATACCCCCCTGTATGGTGAATCAAGTTTGCAAAGAGAGTATTTCACTCCTCCCTTATCCTATTAGCAATTTAATGCGATGGTCACGAAATAGAGGTTTCCGATCCAAATTGTGATTGGCCTCGATGTGTCTAATCGTCCCCGAAGTACTGCGCATGACCAGAGTCTGAGTTACGGCCCGGCGTTTATTATAGCGAACTCCTTTTAACAGAAAAGAGTCAGTAATACCCGTGGCTACGAAAATTACATCATCAGAAGCTACCAATTCATCAATGGTGAACAGGCGATCTACCTGACTAATGCCCATTTCATGGCAACGCTGTACTTCACTTTCCTCCTCTGGACACAGCCGGGCTTGAAAGTCTCCTCCCAGACACTTAAGGGCGGCAGCGGTTATTACTCCTTCGGGAGCACCGCCAATTCCCATTAAAATATCTACTCCGGAATTTTCATAGGCAGCAGCCACTCCAGGTGAAACATCTCCATCACTGATCAATTTTATACGTGCTCCCGCCCGGCGTATATCTTCAATTAACTGCTGATGACGCGGCCGATCCAGAATAACCACTGTAACTTCACTTATCAATTTATCCAGTGCCCGGGCTACTTCCCGCAGATTTTCCTTCACCGGAGCATCCAAGTGCACTCTGCCCTTGCATGCCGGGCCTACAGCGATTTTGTCCATATACATATCGGGAGCATGTAATAATGAATGGCGGGGAGCTGCAGCCAGAACGGCGATAGCCCCTGTTAATCCTTTAGCTACAATGTTAGTACCTTCCAATGGATCAACGGCAATGTCTACTTCCGGGGGAGTACCGTTCCCTACTCTTTCACCGATATAAAGCATGGGAGCTTCATCCATCTCCCCCTCACCAATAACAACAGTACCATCAACTGATACGGTATCAAACATAACCCGCATAGCTGTTACAGCGGCTTCATCGGCAGCTTCCTTGTCGCCTTTGCCTACCCAGCAGGCTGCAGACAATGCTGCCGCTTCGGTCACTCGAGCGAATTCCAGCGCCAGTTCCCGTTCCAACTTTAGACCTCCCCTGTTTCAAGCTAAAACGCCTTTTTCCAATCTGCCATAAACTTTTCAATCCCAGCATCGGTGAGAGGGTGTTTCACCATTTGCTTAATAACCTGGTATGGAACAGTAGCTATATGAGAACCCAGAAGTGCTGCCTGCACGACATGCATGGGATGACGAATGCTGGCGGCAATTACCTCTGTTTGAAACATATACTGATCAAAAATGGTGAGTATTTCACTCAAAAGGGTCAATCCGTCATTCCCGTAATCATCGACCCGACCTAAGAAAGGACTGACATAGGCTGCTCCCGCTCGAGCAGCCAACAAGGCCTGATTGGCGGAGAATATCAGAGTGGCGTTGGTAGGGATTCCTTTTTTCTTTAGGGAACTTATGGCCTTCAGCCCTGCTTCCGTAAGAGGGATTTTGATTACCACATTGGGATGGATAGCAGCCAGCTCTTCTCCCTCACGAACCATTTCCTCATACTCTAAGGAGATGACTTCAGCGCTGATAGGTCCATCTACTACTTTGCATATTTCCTGAATAACTTCCCTGTAATCCCTTTTTTCCTTAGCTACCAGAGAGGGGTTAGTGGTGACCCCAGCCAGGAACCCCATTTCATTAATCTCTTTTACTTCATCTATATTAGCAGAGTCAATAAAAATTCGCAAAGATAAACCTCCTTTATTCCCTCCCTTAAGCTGTCTGGATTAGATGGTTTTTTTACGCTTGACCAGAACTGCCGAACACCCTGATCTTTTCACGAATAATTTCTACCGCAGCCTGGCGGGCCGGTCCCAGTATCTTGCGCGGGTCAATTTCCCCGGGCTTTTCTTCGATAACACGGCGCATTTCATTGACAAATGCCTCGCGGATGTTTGTATCAATGTTGACTTTACGAATCCCCAGCTGAATCGCCTGACGAATCGCGTCGTCAGGTACGCCAGATGAACCGTGCAGGACCAGGGGAATGTTGACCAGATTCCTGATTTTTTCTAGGCGGGTAAAATCAAGTTTGGGTTCTCCCTTATAGCGTCCGTGAGCTGTGCCGATGGCTATAGCCAGGCAGTCCACACCGGTTTGCTCTACAAAATAGCGGGCTTCTTCCGGATCAGTGAACATGGCTTCCCGCTCATCTACATGAACATTATCCTCGGTCCCTCCTATTTTACCCAATTCAGCCTCCACCGATACTCCAATAGGCCGGGCCATAGCGATAACCTGCCTGGTCACCGCAATATTTTCTTCCAGCGGATGCTTGCTGCCATCATACATTACCGAAGTAAAGCCGCTGCGGATACAGCGTACTACCTGGTCAAAATCAGTACCGTGATCCAAGTGCAGTGCAACGGGAACCGAAGCTTCCCGGGCAGCAATGGTCACCATCTGGGTGATATACTCCAAGCCTGCGTAGCTGATGGCACCCTGACTGGCCTGCATAATCACTGGAGATTTTTCCAATTCTGCTGCGGTGACAATAGCTTGAACAATCTCCATATTATTGGCGTTGAATGCTCCCACCGCATATCCTTTTTGGTCAGCCTTCGACAGTAGTTCGTGAACGGAAACTAATGGCATTGTTCTCACCTCTTTGTATTATTACGACACCTTATCCATAACTAATTCATTTACCAGATCCCGCAGGCTTAAAATATCAAAAGGCTTGGTTATACACCGTTTAACACCCGCCTCCAGGGCTTTTTTAACCACATCCATTTCCCCGTAAGCGGTCATCATAATTATTATCATGTCCGGAAATTGTTTCAGAATTAATGTTGAGGATTCCAGCCCGTTCATATTGGGCATTTTCATATCCATCAGGACAATATCGGGAATAATTTCTTGCACCATATTGATGGCTTCCAAACCATCTGAGGCGATGTATACGCTCCACCCTTCCTTCTTAAACAATTCCTCTAGAAGACGTCGTACTCCTTTTTGATCGTCAACAATAAGAATTTTATTAGGCATACTACTCCCCCCCAGGATCGGTTTCCCCATACCTAATTCGGCAGAGCGAAAACTATATCCTGCCTTTCGCAGGAAAATTTTGGTTAATTCATACCTGACAACACCACAACCACCAAACTTGTGATCATTATTAATGTAAACAGGCCTGGTAACACCATAATCAGAATCGCTTGGCCAGTTGTAACCTGTAGGGATTCTCTTACGCCTATTACTTGTAATATCAGGACCCACACCATAGCCAATAACGCTAATATCGACCCCAGCCACTCCTGTCCAGCCAGGGAAAAAGCATAATGGATCGGGGGCCCTAAAATACCGGGGACTGATGCATAGCATAAGGTTACCAGTATCCCGCCGGCATTGAATTTGCCGTAAATTATCTCGCTAATTAACGATAATAACCCGCTTATTACCAGCAGCAGCAGGACTGACAGGAATGTTCCCAAGATGTTAAACATCCATACCGCATTGGCAGGAAGTATTTCCAGAGCTTCATTGTCATTGTAAACCATTAAAGCCTGTTCAAAAATGAGGCTGAGCAGGGTTACGGCCAAAAAAATCAGCAGAGCTCTGCCATAGGGTTTCTGGACCGCCAAAGTACGCAAAGTGGTCACCGGTTCGAAAAGCACCCCATAAATTGATTCCGTAACAGACAAACAAACTCCTCCCTAATCATTACTGGTAGCGCAGCTCCATGAAATGGCCTGGAACCTGTTCTGACAGTTCTGCTAGGACACCAAGGCCCAGGCTTTTCCAAAAACCGGTTCCATTCAATATTTCGACCGGGCTGTCTTCTGATAACCCGGCTGACTTACGGGCTTGAGCCAGGGCATCATAATAATTGCCAATCCCATCGACCAGTCCCAGCTCTAAAGCCTGCCGGCCGGAAATAATACGTCCATCCGCCACTTCCAACAGTTTTTCCTGGGTGATTTTCCCAGCGCGGCCTTTCAGGACCTGATCCAGGAATTGATCATAAGAATCACCTACTATGTCCTCCAGCAATTGACGTTCTTCTTCGGTAAGATCACGAGTAGCGGAGCCCATATCCTTATGCTTGCCGCTTTTAATAACCTCTTCTTTAATCCCCAGCTTTTCATACAAACCTTCCAGATTGCTTAACTGCATAATCACCCCAATACTGCCGGTCAGAGTAGCCCCATTGGCCATGATATAGTCGCTGCTGCAGGCAATCCAGTAACCCCCGGAAGTACATGTATCACCCATGGAAGTGATCACCTTTTTGCCCTCTTCCCGCAGGCGGTCTAACTCCCGGGCAATTTCCTGGGAGGCAACGGCACTGCCCCCCGGACTGTCTATACGCAACACCACTACTTTGATGTCCTCTCTTTCACGAGCCTGCCGGATACTCTCCATAATATCCATGGCATTAGCTGAATACCCGCTCACCAGTCCTCCGCCAGCTTCACCGCTGATAACACCGTTTATCTCTATTACTCCTATGACAGAACTACCCATAAGTTTTCTCCCACTACCAGCATTGGTTATCCCTTGCAGGGACAGAATGGTCATAACGGCTAAAAATACTACCAGAATACCAACCACCAGTTTTTTATTCATTAAATTCCTCCTCCACCACATAGGATACATACTGATCGTTATCAACCTTGCCTGCTTTACCTTCCCGTACATAAAGACGCATTAGACTGCCCAGAGCTAAAGTTTTCCTGATGGGCACTTCCACTTCATCTCCCACCTGGACCTCCAAATCCACCGGCAGCTCTACCAGGCACATCTGCATAAATACCTTGCCGCGAACTGGATATAGGTGGCCCTTATAAGACACCTTCATCTGCAGACGAGGAAAATGGAAATAGTTGAGTACAGTCTTGGCCAGAACTTTAAGCAGGTCGACTAATCCTGATGGACGGTTATCTACTGCCAGTGCCAACCCATCGTGGTATCCAACCGGAAGGACCGCTACTTTAGCCGCATGCTTCAACCGGTAGGTCCGGTTATACCCAAGATAGCTGCCTTTTTTCAGGTTCCGTACAGATATAATCCGGCATTTGAAGCGATAGGGATCTCGCAATTCCAAGCGGTGACTAATTTTTCCCACCGGATGCTGCCCGGAAAGAAGGGTGCCTACTCTCACCGCATCCAGCTGCATATGGGGATAATTGAGAAGTACAGCACTGTTAGCGCAGTGACAGATGGGAATATGATATCCCCGGTCTTGCAGCTGGTTAATCACTTCCCTAAATCGCTTAAACTGGTTTAGGGTATAACGGGTATTACGTGCAGCTCCTTCTGCCATATGTGTATATATTCCTTCAATATATATGTTGGAATTTCGATTCAATGCCTCACAGCATTGCAAGGCCTGTTCCAGATCCATACCGAAACGTCCTAATCCAGTGTCAACTTTGAGATGAACGGTAGCTATTCGCTTTGATAAGCGGCTTACTTTATCAATTAATTCTGCCTCCGGTAACGAGGTAATACTTAGGGTAATGTGGTTTTCCAGAGCTTCTTGTACTTGATCTTCAGTAATAAGCGGGGTCAGCAGCAAGATACTGCCCCGCAGACCACTGTGCCTTAAAGCCAGAGCTTCTTTAAGATAACTTACCGCAAAAAAGTCAACCCCTTGCTGGTAAAGAATGCGGGCTACTTCAGGTGCTCCATGTCCATAGGCATTAGCTTTTACTACAGCAATTAAACGAACTCCTTCCTGCAGACAGGAGCGAACCTGTTCCAAATTCCAGCGGATATCATCCACATCGATTTCGATCCATTTGTCAGCCCAGCCATCTGCTGTCATTAATCACCTGCTCCCTTTCTATGCCGCAGTTTCATGTAAACGGGCAGTACACGAGACCACAACCAGTCAAAAAGGGGCGAATAAACCTGGTCATATTCCCCGACAAATTCCGTAAACTCCCCGCCAAATCCCTTTTTGAACCGGTACAAACCATATAGGGGATTATTTTCATCCAGGTCCCCGGATACCCCGCGGAAATCGTATATACTACATCCCTGTTGTTTGGCCCAGCGGATCATTTCCCACTGTATCAGATAGTTCGGCATGACATTGCGATGTTCATTGCTGGAGGCCCCATACAGGTACCAAGCCTTGTCTCCTAAAATCATAGCCAGAGTAGCAGCTATAGCCTGGCCTTCATATTCAGCTATAAAAATCTGGCCGTACCCATTTAGCACCATGTACTCCCAGATCCATTCAAAATACTCATAGCCGCGGATTAAAAACTTGTCACGCTGGGCAGTTTCCAGGAGGATATCGTAAAAGGTTCGCAAATCCTCCTTGCTTTCCGCCTGGCGAATAACTACCCCCTTACGAGAGGCCAAGCGAATATTGTAACGCCATTTTTGGTGCATGTTTTCCAGTAAAACTGTTTCCGAAGGGGTAATATCCAAGCGAAAGACAAACCGGGGCTGAACTCCTTCAAAATCAAGGCCGGTTTCGTTTTTGCGAAATCCTAGGCGGCTTAGTATTTCAGCAAATCCTGTCTGGCGATGATCTACATCAGGATCAATTTTCAAAAAGATAGCTCCATGATCTTTGGCCACGCGGGCCGCCCCGTCAAACAAAGCCCGGCATAACTCTTCACTTTCCAGATCTACCACCGGCCCACGGGGAGAGTAAAAGATACATTTTTTCAAACCAGGTACCGGCAGAGGACGTTTTAGAATCAGCAGAGAGGCTCTGATTTCTCCATCTTCCTCCAGTATAAGAGGCAGCTTCTCCCATCCCATGCCTTGTTTAACCTGTCCCCATTCCCACAACTGCAAGAAGTGGCCCTGGGGGTGAGTGGCGACAAAACGATTATAACGGTCCTTTTCATTCTTATCGATAATCCGGGTGGTAAACATCACTGTCTCCTTTGTTAGGGTTTTGTCAGCTAGTATCGCCTATTTTGGTCTTATCCATGATTCTTTTCGTCACTATCCCGCCAAATGCCTGCCCGGCAGCAAATAATTATTACTGAATAAAGCCAGGGTTGCCTAAATCAGCCTTTAAACCGCAAAATATGTTGTTAAAATTCTTAATTTTCCGAATTTAGCTACGTGAGAGGATTATATATTTTTTGTGCGAATATTCTAATATATACAAAAACAACGGTAGTTATGGGTAATTATTACTCGACTTGGGGTAAGGAAAGTTTTAGGGGGGGTTAATATTGAGAAGTTATTTGGAGGAATACAAAAGCAAACTAATTACTGCTGAAAAAGCAGCCCAACTGGTTCAATCAAATTCTATTATTGACTATGGCATGTTCGCTACCAAACCAGTTGATTTTGATGCTGCTCTGGGAAAACGTGCCGGGGATGGACTGGAAAACGTGGCTATCCGTGGCACTGGATCAATTTTACCTATTCCCGAAGTTATTAAAAACGATCCTGAGCAAAAAACCTTTCAATATTTTAGCTGGTATTTCACTTTATTGGATCGCAAGGCCTGCGATATGGGTTTGGCAGTTCATAATCCCTTTAATTATCATGAAGCCACTTTGTTAGCTTACAACCCGGATTTCTCCCATCTTTGGCCTGATGTATGGGTTTGCCAGGTAGCTCCTATGGATAAACATGGCTGCTTCAATTTCGGGCTGGCCAACTCTCATAATCGAGGATTAGCCTTGAATGCTAAAATAGCTATTGTAGAAGTAAATGAGAACATGCCCGTATGCTTGGGCGGTAATGACGAATACGTACATATAAGCGAGATTGATTATATCATTGAGGGATCTAATACTCCCATCTTTACTACACCGCCACCCCCAGATCCATCTCCCGAGGACCGTAAAATTGCGGAATATATAATGGAGGAAATTGGGGACGGAGCGATGATTCAGCTGGGTATAGGCGCTATGCCTAACCTTATCGGCAACCTGCTTGCCGAGTCAGATTTGAAGGACCTGGGTATTCAGAGTGAAATGTTCTGTGATGCCTTCGTGCGTATGTATGAAACCGGCAAAGTAACCAATGCTAAAAAAGCCTATGATATAAACAAGAGTACCTACTCCTTCTGCCTAGGTACCCAGGATACCTATGATTTTCTGGATCGCAATCCCCGGGTAGCCTCCTGCACTGTAAACTACACTAATGATCCCTACCGGGTGGCCATGCACGATAATGTGGTCGCCATTAATAACATTCTCGAGATAGACCTGCTGTCCCAGGTCTGCTCAGAAACTTCCGGTCTGCGGCAAATCTCAGGAACTGGAGGCCAGCTGGATTTTGTGGTGGGTGCTTTCCATTCCAAAGGCGGCAAGGCTTTTCTTGCCTTCTCCTCTACCTATAAGGACAAACAAGGCAAGATTCATTCCCGAATTCGTCCTATGCTGACTCCGGGTGCAGTGGTTACGGTACCTCGTACCCAGGTGCATTGGGTAGTAACCGAATATGGCAAAGCCAACCTAAAGGCTACGTCTGTTTGGGGACGAGCAGAAGCCTTGATAAATTTGGCCCATCCCGATTTCCGCGATGAACTGTTGGCCGCCGCTAAGGAAATGAAAATCTGGTCGCGCACCAACCGCATACCTTTCTAAACAGAAAACTTTAGGGCAGTATCGCAGATACTGCCCTCAGCGTGTCAAAAAAGCTATTAGAAGTTGGATATTTGAGATTGCCACGCCCCTTTCAGGGGCTCGCAATGACCCAAACGGTGGCTTTCGGTTCTGTCATCGCGAGGAGCGTAGCGACGTGGCGATCTCTTTAAATGGACTTCTTAGACAGTCTGAGGGCAGTATCGCAGATACTGCCCTTTTTATTTGCTGTTAATTGGCTGGCCTTATTGATTCTGGTAAGCCAAAGCATGCTCGATGAAGCCCAGAAACAGAGGATGGGGCCGGTTGGGACGAGATATCAACTCGGGATGAAATTGGCAGCCTACAAACCAAGGGTGATCCGGCAATTCGATCATTTCTACCAGCAATCCGTCTGGTGATAGACCGCTTATTACCAAACCATGTTGCTGTAAAATATCCCGATACTCATTGTTTATTTCATAACGATGGCGATGCCGTTCCTCAATACTATCTTGGCCATAAAGGTTATGTGCCTTGGTCCCAGGTACCAGTCGACAGGGATAGACCCCTAAACGCATGGTTCCGCCTTTATTTTCCACACCCTTTTGGTCCGGCATTAAATCTACTACAGGATGAAGGCTGTTCTCATTAAATTCCGAACTATGGGCGTCTTTTAACTGACATACATGACGAGCATATTCAATAACTGCACACTGCATACCCAAACAAATTCCCAGATAAGGTATCTTGTTTTCCCGTGCAAAACGGGCTGTGGCAATTTTCCCTTCTACGCCCCGTTCTCCAAATCCGCCGGGAACCAAAATACCAACCACATCCGACAGCAGTGCTTCCGGTCCATCCTTTTCCACCTGTTCTGAATTAATCCAACGTACATCAATATGACTGTTATACTGGAATCCTGCGTGTTTAAGGGCTTCAACTATACTGAGATAAGCATCAGGCAGATCCACATATTTGCCGACTATGCCAATGGTTACCTGACGGTTTAAATTCTTTACCCTGCGGACCAGTTCTTCCCATTCAGACAAGTCGGCAGGTCGACAGGTTAAAGCCAATCTTTTGATCACTTGCAAGTCCATGCCCTGTTCAGCCAGCATTAGGGGCACTTCGTAGATAGACTCCGCATCCTTCAACTGTATAACTGCTTCCCGGTCCACATCACAGAACAAAGCCAGCTTGGCTTTAAGATCCTCGGATAGTTCATGTTCTGTGCGGCAGACCAAAATGTCAGGTTGGATACCTATACTGCGCAGTTCTTTTACACTGTGCTGGGTAGGCTTGGTTTTTAACTCTCTGGCTGCTCGAATATACGGTATCAGGGTGACATGAATATATAATACCCGGTCCTTGCCCAGATCGACCTTTAATTGGCGAATGGCTTCCAGAAATGGCAGGGATTCGATATCGCCGACGGTTCCTCCAATTTCACTGATAATAACATCCGGGTTTTCCTTCTTTTCCATGAAAGTAACCCGGTCCTTTATTTCATTAGTAATATGAGGAATAACCTGAACGGTCTGGCCTAGATAATCGCCCCGGCGTTCCTTATCCAGGACAGCTTGATAAATTCGTCCCGTGGTATAGTTAGCATAGCGAGTCAGGTTGACATCTACAAACCGTTCATAGTGACCTACGTCCAGGTCGGTTTCTGCTCCGTCCTCGGTAACAAATACCTCTCCATGCTGGTAGGGGCTCATAGTGCCGGGGTCTACATTAATATAGGGATCAAATTTCTGCAGTAAAACCTTTAGTCCACGGCTTTTCAAAATTCGTCCCAAAGAAGCTGCGGTAATACCTTTCCCCAGAGAAGAAACTACTCCCCCCGTGATGAATATATACTTGGTCAACTTTAGCCCCTCTCTTTCCCTTGTGTATAACGTATATGAATCCTTTTCCAAAACCAAATCTTTTGCAATTTTACCTTCTTCCCGGGTCGTGGTCAATGGTCGGTAAGTTCTAAAACGATTACTTGCAGGGCTTCAGGAAGCTCCTGACAGGTAACTGTTAAAGCCGGGCGCTTTACTACTTGCTCATATTGAGAAATAAATTTTTCTACAGGGGCAACATCTACAGTGCCCTGGGGAGTCTTGTAATGCATAGGAATGACTATGCTGGGATTCAGCTGGGAAACAATTTGAACAGCTTCGGCGGCATCAACGGTATAGCGGCCTCCTACTGGTACCATCACGATATCTACCTGGCCGATTTGCTCCAATAGTTTTTGGTCCAAAAGGGTCCCCTGGTCCCCCATATGTAAAAGGTTTATATTCTCAGCGGTCAATTTGTAAATATAATTGAAGCCCCGCTCCTGACCTTGCTTTTTATCGTGATAGGAACGAAACCCTTGAATAGTAAAGCCACCGGCTTCTATGGGAGTAATCTGTTCCTTAATGATACGAGGATTACCCTTTAGATGCTCTACGGCGTTATGATCATAGTGACCATGGCTGACGGTAACAATGTCCACAGGCTCCGTCCAGGGGCGGTAACCACAGCGTTCATCACAGGGATCAGTAAGTAAATACTTACCTCCACTCTCAATTAAAAATGAAGCATGCCCCAGATAACTGATTTTCATAATATCACTCCTCAGGACGAATGCGGTTGGTATCGTAAAACCAGTAGCCATCCCCTTGATGAACCAAACGGTTGTCCAGATTAAGTCTGGTATAAATTGAAGTCAGGGAATAATCGTCCTGGCTTCGTCCCATCCGCTTACTTATTTCCTTGACCAAATCCAAGTAATAAACGGGTTCCTGTTTTTCCAGCAATATCTCCACTGCCCAATCCGCTTCACTGCGTTTTCTCTGGTGCATTACTAAAACCTCCTACATTTGCTCGGGCGCACTTACACCCAGTATTTGCAAAGCGTTTTTTATGGTGATGCGAGTAGCCTCCATCAGGAGTAAGCGTGCATCCTGCAGCTGCTGGTTTTCATTTAATACCCGGTGATGGTTGTAGAAACTATGAAATAATCCGGCCAAATCCAAGGCATACCTGGCAATACGATGAGGTGCCAGGGTACGGGCCGCTATTTTTATCTCTTCCGGGAAATCCGCCAGCTTACGCAGCAGGGCCACTTCCTCTTCTTCTTTTAACAGACTGGTATCGATCTGATCGGCCGCGCTCATCTGTGTGCCGGCAGTTTTCGCCTGCCGGAAAATGCTGCATATACGGGCATGAGCATACTGTACATAATAAACCGGGTTTTCCTGGCTTTGCTGTTTGGCCAATTCCAGGTCAAAATCAAGATGACTGTCAGGGCTGCGCATAACAAAGAAAAATCGAGCAGCATCTTTACCCACTTCTTCAATTAGCTCATCGAGGGTTACTGTGGTTCCGGTACGTTTGGACATTCGTACCAGATTACCTTTGCGATATAGCCTCACCAACTGCATAAGTACAATATCCAGGCGGTTGGGATCAATGCCTAAAGCTTGCATAGCCCCTTTCATACGGGCAACGTGGCCATGATGGTCAGCCCCCCACACATTGATTACCCAGTCAAAACCTCGCTCAAATTTATTACGGTGGTAGGCAATATCAGCAGCAAAATAGGTGGGCAGTCCATTAGCCCTCTTGACTACCTCGTCTTTTTCATCCCCGAAGAGGGTTGACTTAAACCACAGCGCTCCTTCACTTTCATAAATAAATCCCTTCTGCTCCAATTCTGCCAACACCTGGTCAACTTCCCCGCTCTCATGCAGGGTCCTTTCATGAAACCATACATCATAATGGATACCGAAGTTGGCCAGGGTATTTTTTATATAGTCTACCTTTTCATGCAAGGCATACTCAACTATGATGGATCGCCGCTTATCAGGGGACATGTCCCCCAAATCTTTGCCGTACTGGGCTATTATTCGTTTAACGGTATCAATAACATCCTGTCCGGCATAACCGTTATCGGGGAAAGAAACATTGTGGCCAGTTAGCTGAAGATACCGGGCTTCCAGGGAATCGGCAAAAATCTCAATCTGGTTGCCGGCGTCATTTACATAAAATTCCCTTTCCACCTGATAACCAGCCCGTTCCAGTATGTTAGCCAGGGAATCGCCAATAGCCCCTCCCCGGGCATTTCCCATATGTAAATTACCAGTAGGATTGGCACTCACAAATTCTACCTGAACCTTACCCTGCCGGTTTGGATTGCAGCCATAGGCATCCCCCAGGTTGTATATCAGCCGAGGCACTTCATATAGCCAAGTTTTGCTCAGGAAAAAATTGATGAACCCAGCCCCCGCAACCTCAATCCTCTCCAACTGGGGATCTGGGCTTTGCTGCATAATACCTACCAGTATATCGGCAATTTTGCGAGGAGCCATACGGGCCTGGCGAGCCAACAACATGGCTATATTAACAGCAAAATCCCCATGTTCTTTCTCCCGTGGGACCTCTACTACAAAGTCAGGAATAGTGTCAATGGTCAACAACTCATTTTTCACGGCCTGGTTTACTGCATCGGTTATTTTTTCCCTTATAGATTGTTGAATTGATTCAATTGGGCTCATCCCTTACCTCCTGCACCTGCTGCATATATAATCCCTGTTCAAAAAGCCGTTTAATAAGGTGAAACTTATGAACAGGGAATTGGTCCAAGTTACTATCATGGGCTGTATTTTTATTCATTATGATAATTAAACCAACTATTAAAGTATTCTTGCATATCACGATGAGCTTCCTGCTGGATTACCTGCAATAAATCGCCAGTGGTCGCTATCTGGAAACGATAATTCGCCAGATAACGGCGCAGAACCTGCTTAACCTTTTCTTCACCTAATTCCTTCTCTAACCCCCACCAAAAGGACTCGCCCCCCGTATAAGCAGTGGAATAATAATCATCACGGGAATGCATGTCCTTCAGCTCCCTGGCCAGGTTGATTCTGGCACCGGCCTTACTGCCCTTTGATGTCTGGTCCTGCTGGTTTAAGTATTTATATGCTCCCCAGTTGGCCAAGCCTTCGTCCAGCCAGGGTTCACGCACCTGGTCATTGCCTACCAGCCCGTACCACCACTGATGAGCAGCCTCATGAGCCAGCAGGAAACGGGTTTGCTGCTGGTCAGCACCTGGGCGCAGCAATTCCTTTGAAAGGAATATTATACCTGAATACTCCATACCATGGAAGCCCTGCATAGGTACAAATACCACCTTGAATTCCGGGTAAGGATAAGACCCCCAGGTACAGGAGAAGAAATCTAAAATATCAATGGTCTCCTGCAGCATTGAGTCCAGGCTGGCATGGGCTTGATCCGGAGCATGTATGGAAACGGTATACTTCTGTTCCGTCTCTTTCAGAGCCTGATACTGGTGAGAAACCACTATTGCAAAATCGCGAACATTTTCGGCAATCACGGTAATAAACTGTCGTCCATTATCTTCTGCTATTGTTTCCACAACACTCCCTGTTGATACCATACTATAGGCTTCGGGAATGTTCAAGCGCACCACGTAATCAGCACAATTCAAGCAGAAGGGATCACCAAAATCTGAATCATAGGAGATTCTCCAGCCCCGATCATCATATACATTCAGGACGGGATAAAAGTGGCCCAGCATAAATACCCCGTCTTTATAGCCATAGCGATATGATAATCGGGGTATTCGAGCCTTCCATTTCATCTCTACAGCAATATCCTGACCGGGGAGAATCTCCTCGGCAGGAATCAACTGCAGGGAAACCCCTTCTTTAATATAATCAACCGGTTTATAGTTGACCAGGATTTCTTCAAATTCTATTCCGGCTGGTTCAAATCCTGCATAGTAAGCAGAAGCCGGAGCAGGTGTGGCTGCGGAGTTACGAAAGGCATCCGGGTAAATAGTAAACCAGAGCTCAGATAAAACCTGGCCGCAGGTATTATTGGTGGTTAAGATTGTAGTACCATGCAAGGTTCTGGTGTTAATGTCCAGATAAAGACTCATCCGGTACAGAGTTTTACCCGGTGCCGGAAATGTGGAAGCCGTTTCCGGCTTATTGCTGGCAGGTAAGGTAGCGGCTACTTGGGTGCTGGACTGGTTACCGTTCCAGAAAAAGTAACTTGAACTTATCAGTACAGCCACGATTACTATAAACCAGAACTTCCTTCCCATGCTCCACCACCTTTTCTTACCGGACTGGGGACTTGTCCCAGATCACAATAGGTTAATACAGCACCAGGTCTTCACGATAATCCTTCTGCAGATCCTGCTCCAGGAAGTTTAGAAACCGCACCAGCATCGAGGAAGCCTCTCCCCGGGTCAAGACCTGGTTGGGGTTTAACCGGTTATGGGAATCCCCGCTGATCAGGCCAATTTCACGGGCTACATAAACACTGTCGATAGCCCAGTTAGGAATAGCTTGATCATCGGAAAAGGAAGTACGATACCCAGGTGTGGGGGCCATACTTTCAAACCCTAATGCCCTTACCATAATAGTGATGGCCTGGGCCCTGGTCAAAGAATTTTCCGGTCCGAATAGCTGATCGGTTATACCGCTGATTATCCCCTTATCTACACCATCCTTAATGTACTGGTAATCAGGGGATGAGACGGGAACATCCAAGAATGGTGAAACTTCCTCAGTTTTGGAACGGCTGCGGGAAGTTTTCGGCTTTTCCTCTATAGAGGCCCGCATATTGGCTCCTTTGACTATAGCCCGGGTAAATTCAGCCCTGGTCATGGGAGCATCAGGAGCAAAGAAAGCAGGAGTTCCTTCAAAAACATCCAGGGAATAAAGCTTTTCAATATCATCCTGAGCCCAATGTCCGGCTACATCTCTAAACTTGGGCACCACTAATCTTTCAATGCGCGGGGACATTTCCAGATTCAGCTCCACGCTGCCGCGCAGGCGGCTGCTTGAAACTTGCCCATTGGTTATACGGGGCAGATTGTAATCATAGCGGGAATACATACTCTGATTGGTTATGCGGCTGTGTCCGCCGGAAAAGCTGGACAGATTGGCTTGATTGTCAGAGTACTTCAGGGTCTTGGTCATGCTATCTGAAGCCATTACGGATACCGTTCCTTGCCAGGACAAGTCTCTAGTTTGTTGTCTGTCCTCATCCTCCTGGTTAACAACCCGGTTATATTCAATGATATACTCCAATTGCTGGGTCTCGGTCTTACCCCAGAAATTTTCATAGCCCACCATAGCTCCACTGATGTCCATGGTTACTTTACCCTGATTTTTATTTATTACATAAGTTTTACGGGCTTTAAGACTACCAGAATAATAGTCTGAAGCCGGACGGTTATCAATAAGATCCGAACGGGAGAATTGATAGTCGCTTAATTCATATCGATCAGATCCGATCTCAATCTTTTCCGAAAACTTTTCCACTTCCATCTGGGCCGTAGTCTGACCTTTATCACTGTGCTTAGACAGGGTGGTTTTATAGGTAATGGACCGGTTTAGCTCCCCTGGGTAAGCGGGATCAGCCGAGGATAGTTTCAGCCGGTAAGTAATGGTACGGCTGTCATCCTTTTCTGAGACTTTAATATTGACGTTTTTCCCGCTGCCGGTAAACTTTATGGGAACGCCGCTTACAAATACTACTTCTTCGTATTCATATTCATTATTTACCCCTCCCCCAAAATCAGGAGGGGCTGCATAAGCCTTCGGTCCCACCAGCACAAAACCTAGTAGCGTTACAATCAGTACAAATTTTTTCATGTTACTCTCCTTTGACCAATTGTTACTGTACGATAACTACATGAGCTCGAAAGTCACTGCGTACTATGTAGAGCCGCTCACCGGGTTTAAGTTGATCAGCGGTAATAATTTCTCCGTTGCGGATTATCATAGCCTTAGCTACATTAATGCGCAGATCGGAATTTTTCGGTACCCAGGCTTCCCGTCGGCTGCTCCAGTCCCGGCTGTCGCCTACAGTGATGGTCCAACCCACCAGGCTGTCATTATTAACGCCAGCCACCCGCCCGGCAGTTATTCGTTCCCCACGACCTTCATACTCTTTTTGCACGGCCATAGCGGCAATGCGGTCACCGTCGGTATAAATCCAGGCATACCAGTCTTCCAGGTCAAGATCGCGAGCCCGGTCCTCATTTTCATCCACTACATAATCTCCAGCATATAGTTCTTCCCCGCTGATGAAGCTCTGGGTCTCCAGATTATAAAAATCACTATCCAAATCGTAGTATAGTTCTTTATCGGTTGTATAACGCTCCCATTCGTGCTGGTTCAGTATATGATATCTATCCAGCCAGATGCGGTCCTCAAATATCTGGTCGATGGTTCCGCAGTAGAGGAAATGCTGACCCAGGGCGGAGTGATTAATATCTTCGTTTAATATGTAAACTATATTAGCTGTTGCTGAATTGCCGCTGCCATCAGCTACAATGTAAACGTCATCTCCTGGATTAATGACATAGCGATCCTGCAGGCGCCCGTTTTTAATGACTATGGTACCTTCATTAAGTCTCAAGTTGCGATGGCTCTTCAATTCCAGGCTCTCTGAAAACCAATTGATGCTGTCTATTTTATCCGTGTATCCGGATTCATACTGGCCTTTAATAATAGCCCTGTCAACCGTTTCCCGGCCTAATAAGTTCTTGCTGATCATATAAATGGTCTTGCCGCGAAAATAAGGCCAGTTACGCTCCGGGACCAGCTGCCCGCCATAGTAAAGCGGTAACCCCTGGGTATAGGTCAGGGAGTAATTCTGGGGAGCATCCTGCCACCGGCCATTATAGAAACGCTCCAGGTTGTCCACCGTTAAGCGGTTAGCATAAGCATCCACCGAAGTCATCTGCCCCCGGTATATATCTTTGACCTGGATAGAGTCTCCCTGTACCTCCACGCGGCTTATCACATCAGTATGGATGTCATCAAAGAACAATTTGACCCGGTCCCCGGTATATAGAGTAACGGCAGAGACTGCTTTGCCCTGGCGAAGTATAATAGTGCCGGGCAGGAGGCTGTAGTTAACCCGGGAGCCATCCTGAGAGCGAATCTCCAATGATTCACTGTTTATCTGGGATATAACTCCTTTACGAACCTTGCTGCCGGGATTAATAAATCCCAACTGGGCGGTGGAATAGGCCTCCAGGGTTTGAAGCTGCCGGCCTTGAATAGTACCATAAACCTCCATCCCGCTGTACAGATTGCTCAGGTTAACCGGGCGATCATCAATCAAAAAGCGAGCTTGCGGGTGAATGGTCAAAACAAACCGTTGTCCCTCATAGGTTTCAATTTCCGCGGTTCGCCCCGTTTCTTCCGTGACATTTATCTTAATTAAGTATCCTTCTATATAACCCTGTACAAAGGGTGATGCTTCAGCTGCTAACGCAGCCGGGCAATAAAGAAATACGGCCAATATTGCTCCCCAGATGATTTTACGCAGCATAGGTTACCTCCTGATTCCTATTACTGAATATATACCCATTTGATTAATGGCTGCCGCTGGAGTTCCGGCAGTTGCAGCGGACACCGGAACATAGCGGGCATAAAGTGAATCATACCTGTAAACCGCAGCCTGGGATAGCCGGCGCAGTTGAGCTT
This sequence comes from Bacillota bacterium, assembly GCA_029550685.1. GTDB lineage: Bacteria > Bacillota > Syntrophomonadia > Syntrophomonadales > Syntrophomonadaceae > DTU018. The sequence goes on along the minus strand of JAKPGY010000091.1, from coordinate 30,678 downwards.
TTTGTAAATCATATTTCAGCTCCAAGGACATGGTCTGGGCCAGCTTGTCCAATGCTGTTTGTTCCGATCCACGATAAAAGGTAGCTTCCAATCGGTAGGGAGTTGACAAAATATTGCCGGAAGAAGCTGGCGGAGTACCTGTCAAAGGTGATACCCGGAAACGTATTCCCGCATCATCACGATTCCGGCTGTTGTACACCTGAGTAGTATTAAATACCCGGGGGTTAAATCTAATCTGGAAATCCCGTCCTTGAATAACAATATCCGCACCACCGCTGGCTGCCACGCTGGCAGGAATAGCTACTACCACCTGGCTGCTGCCCGCCAGGTCACCCTTGGTCAGATCGACCCACAGGGTGGAGCGGGAACTGTCCCGGCTGCCAATATTTACATAGGCAGTGGTACCTTCACGCTTTATTTCCGTTTTCTCACCTAATTTGCCGTCCTCATCGGGAGGACCGACTCTGGATCCGGTTCTTACCCAGTTGCTCTCCTGGGATGGTTTGGAAGAACCGAAATCACCCACTGCTTTGACGATGAAACGGTAGCGGGTATTGGGTTCCAGATCATTAAATATATAAGAGGTAAGCTGGGTGGACCCGATGAATTCCTCCCTGCTTCCCCGCACTACGTAAATTTCATATTCCCGGGCCCCGGCCACACCATTCCAGGACACTTTGATGGCCCGATCGGTTCGATTATGCTGGTCATGAATGATCTCGGCATAAACTTTGCCTTCGGGGGCAGGCAGTTCCGGGAGTTCGTAGGAAATATCTCCATAATCCTCACTGGCACCCTGGTCGGGGTTAACCACTATTAACCCCATAGTATCCAGTTTTCCTGGCGGAGTCTTTACGGTCAGGGTGTTTTCGTCAATAAACCGCACATCCGTGCCTGAACTTCCCGATTTTAGCAGGTAGGGATCCAGCACCTGACTGGTATAGCCGTTGTTGTCGGCAGTAGTTACCCGGTAGATGATATTGCCACCGGTATCAGAGGCAGCCTTCTCCAGCACCGGAGCAAAGACCACCTTGGCTCCCTGCATAAATCCGCTGCCTTTTATTTTAATCTCCTGTCCGCCTTCAATGGAAATATTATCTATAGGGGTATCCTCCGCTGGATCGGTAGGATCAACCACACCAGTTACTTGGGGGCTGCTGATGTAGGTATAGTTCCCCGCGGGTATGCTGATTTGTCCATCGGGATTTTCCACTCTAACAGTCAGGGTACCGGGGTTATTAGGAGGAGTAGTAGCCCAGATGGTTTTATAATCAGCCACCTCCACAGCGGTAGCTTCCTTTCCGCCCACAAACACCTTCACAGATTTGTCACCATAGCCTTCCATAACCTTGCGGAAGTCCTTGCCGGCAATCTTAATACGGGTACCTCCGGAAGCCGGCCCCTTCACCGGATCTATTGCCTCTACTGCCGGTTCGGTTTCACCTTTGGTGAACTGCAGGTAAATCTTGTCCTGGTCTTTGCCAGAGACCGGTTCGTCAGAAGCTGCAGTACCTCCGTCTTCATTTATAACCACTACCCGGTGCAGCTTGCCTATTTCACTTTCGGGAACCTTAGGCATGGTAAAGGTTAATTGGTCTGGTAAGGTATAGATAATCTGATCCGGGGTAATGGTAAATAGGTTTCCTATTTTTATAATGGCATTCTCCCGGAAGTCTGTACCAAATACTTTTACCTGACTTTCCCCCTGGTAATTCATGCGCAGTATTTTTACCTGCCGTCCCTCTATGTCAGTTAATACCGGGGCTTGATCATCCCTGGTAATATTGGTAATGACCGGCCTGCTGTCCGGGTTGCGGTAAGTAAAGGACCCAGTGGCTATGGCGCCATCGGGGTTGATAACCGACAAAACTACCTGTCCTACAGTATAGTAAGGGGGAGTAGTAACCCGGATTTGACCGGAACTAACCAGGGTAGCCTCGGGGGAAAAACCTCGCTGTACTTGCAGGCGGTAACCCTGATTGTCCAAAATTAACTGCACCCGTACTAGCTCCCGGCTGCCATAAGACTGGCCCTGGCTGTCCTGAAGGTGACTGAGATCGATAAACAGATCGCTGCCGTCATAGGAGTAATCCTGCTGGTAAACCTGACCGACAACGGTTTGCAGCGACAGAGATAGATTATTGTCGGCAACATTGGCGTTATATTTAACTGTTAAGTATCCCCCAACATCCAGATTGCTGACCCGGCCATCTATGATGGTCCCGCTTCCTTCCAGGCTGCCAAAGCGCACCAGATGCATGGTCTTTTTCTCTACGTTTTTATCAGTGCCCAATATGTTAATAATGCCTTCCTGTAAGCCAGAGCCGTGGATTTCTACTATCTCGCCCCCCTGCCGGCGGCCTACATCGGGAATTACCGCCGTGATGCGAGGACTGGAGCCTTTGAAGGTGAAGGGTTTGCTGTTGGAAACCCCGTAATCATTGTTAACTACGTATACAGATACCGTTCCTGGCTGAGAAGCGGGGGTTATAACTCCCAGTAACCCTCTGTCGAAATCTACTACCTTAGCTTCTTGATTGCCGAAGTATACCCGGGGCAAAACCTGAATCAGCTTTTTAACCTGGTCTTCAACCTCGTCTTCATTCAAGCCTTCATCCTTAAGCCGGTTTTTTATATTATCCAAACTGAACAACAGGCTTAAATCGTCCCACTGGCCATTTCCATTAATATCCGTATATGTATCCACTTCCGGATCAAACCGGACGTTGTTGTTAAGATCCTGGTAAGGTTCATATAAGCGGAAATCCCGGCCCTGTATCAGGACAGGGTCGCCTCCAGCGGCTGATCCTTCCGTAACCGTCAGGCTGTCAATAACCGGCTGGCTGGTGGGTACCACATAGGTAAAGCCTTCCGGCAGACCGGAACTTCCTCCGTCGGAAGGATTCAATACCACTACTGGTACTGCCTTGAAACCTACCCCCAGTTCTTTAGCCAGATCACCTTTATATGGCGGGACTTTGACCCGGATAGATTTCAAGTCAGGGCTCACTATAGTATCAGCTTTAGGGACCTCTACCCCATCTATAAATACCCGGGTCTGAATAGTATCAGTGCGTTCAAAATTTTCGCCTATAATATCAATATAATAACCACCCGTGGTGGAACCCCGGTTGGGAATTATTTCTTTAATAACGGGAATTCGCTGGGGGCTTAGATAAAAATAGAACCCTTCCTTAACAGTAGCTCTCTTGGTGTCAGGATTAATGACGGTAATATCATAATATTTTTGTACCTGCAGATTAGGTACGGTTACCATAATCCGCTTACCACCGTCGACCACCTTGGCCTTATGGCCTACTATGACATTATTGCTGTCTACCAGATAAGGAGTCAGAATATCCAACACCAAGTCTGATTCATTGCGGGTTAAGGTTAATTGGTCATGATCACCATTAACACCTAAACTGATTTCATAAATGTTGCCGCTTTTATCACTGGCAATTATGTCCGTGCCATCGTAAGCAAAGGTCCATTCATGAGCCCCATCGGTCAAGACCGGTTGTTGGGCGTTGTTTTTGTTTATAATGTAATACTGGTTATTACCATCTCTTAGCAGAATGCTGGGGTAATAGTCAGCCAGAACTAACCGGCTGTTTTCCACCCGCAGCAATTCCTGCCCAGCCGGAGCCCTGTATCCCTGCGGCTCAATCACACTGTTGCTGCCTTCGCGGTACCGGTATTCGTTTTTATCCTCATTATCAAATAAGACTCGCGCTCCCAGTAACCGGTAGATACCCATTCCCGCAGGAGTAGCCGTGGGATCAGGCCCCATGAACCCATCACCGCTGATCACTACCAGAGTACCAATGGTGCCCTCAGTAGGTGAAATACTGGTTATGCGAGGATTAGTCTGGGTCTTTACATAAATAAACTGGGCAGAATCAGCCTCGCCATTAGGATTCATGACTACCAATCGGGTTTCCCCTTCCCGGCCGGGGGGAGCATCAAAAGTTATAAGCTGCGAGAAGTTATCTCGCTTTATGTTCTTTACTTCCAAGCCATCGATAAATACCCGTACCCCCACCTGGAAATTGTAACCTTTAATCTGGACCCCTTTCTCTCCTTCCGCAGGAACTATGTAGGGCTCCACACTGGTAATAACAGGTCCCTGCTCTTTGTCCACTAGTAAAAAGCGAAGCATATCCTCTTTCCGGATGGGATAACCGTAGTCACTAGAATTCTTCATGGGATTGGTGATCTCCAAGTGAGTAGCCTCCAAACAATCGCTGCTCACCTTGATACCCGCCGGAATACGGATAACTATCCGATTACCCACTTCCTTGCCAGCAGTGCCATCAATTACCGTGGTACCATGAAGCACCTCCATGCTGGCTCCCTGGTACCTGTTCCACAAACCGCTGGCATCTTTGATCAGTACATCATCAGCATTTTTCCCTATCCGGCTGAGGGTAATAGCACCCCCTAAATTCACTAGAGGATAGTAAACATGTTCAGTAACCGTTTCTGGATCGGTGAATTTATTTACCATAAAATCTTGACCAATTATACTGATAACCAGGTCCTCTCTGGTCTCATATTCTCCATTCGTATTTATAACAGGAATACTATTGGGAATTACTTCTGTGAAGTTAGGTTCCGTGTAACTCTTTATATATGAATAGCCTTTGGCCAATATGGGTTGTTCCATAAACCGGTACTCCTGACCGGTGTCTTTTACTGTTAACGTAGTGATTAATTCCACCTTCACATCTTGATTGGGTTCATTCTTTATCTTTTCATCATTTAAGATGGGAGTGAAAACCCGCAGGTTATCGTAGATACTGCTAAACTCCTGCAGATTTGCAGCCTGAAACTCTGCAGCATCTCCAATGAACACTTTGATAATACGCTTAACCTCAACTTCTTTGCTGGTCGTACCCACATTATACGTTCCGGTTCCATAGTCGATACTTAAAGATTTGTTATCGGCAGATACCTTGATATCAGGTGTCTGACCGGCATCCATTGTCAAACCATCTATCAGCAGTTCGTCAAAATTTTGTCCAATTACCGTCACCTTATTCTTGTTCAAATTCGGTCCCTGGTTTGGTTCCACCTTAACTATTTGGGCCGCATTGCTGGCACTAACCACCAGAAAACTCCCTACTACCTGCTGCCATATGATATAGCCGCGCAAATCAGACCCGGCGGGCGGGTTCGACAAGTGGTTGGTCAATACCACCTGATAGGTTCCCGGAGTCAGGTTGGGCACTTTGACGGTAATAATATCATCATTTTCAGTACTGCCTTGATAATGGTAGTCAGTGCCCAGATTAGAGGAATAATAGGGGTCATTGATATCCCGGAGGAAAAACACTGAACTTTCATCTAAATGAGGGGCTTGGAAATAAACTATGGTTTGTCCAGCTACTCCTTTATTCGGGTACATCTCCAGTCCCGCAAAATTCCGCTGCTGTACTGCCCGAAACTGGTTTTGGTAGAGACGGCGGAGTGTAACCTTCCCGCTTACATTGGCAACGTCCTCTCTTACCCGCGTGAAAATAATATCGTGAAAACCGGTATCACCTGACAGGTTGCTAATAGTAATCGTATCAAAAGTCCTGTTGATGCTTCCGCCGTTAAATGAACCCTTTCCAAAAGTCAGATTGTCATTATTCAGATTGCTTCCCCGTATCGTCAATTGTGTAGAAGCTCCCATATTTACAACTTTGGGTTCAACACTGCTTATTGTGGCAAAATTGGAGTCATCGACAGCCACCGACACAGTACCGATTTTGATACCATCGCTCAGTAATATCGATTTCATTTCTGCACCGGTCAGTTGAAATTTGAGATAGGTGTCTTCGTTGGCCAGTCGCTGGCCCATCTCCTTACCTAATATTTTACTGCCGCCACCAGCCGTGGTACGAACCAACACCAGGGCATCTTTAAGTCCGCTGCCATCTATTTCGATAACCCCGTTTACAGTCTCCAACAGTTCATTATCGGTTCTTTCCACAAAAACATTATCGATTTGTATTGGACCTTCGGCCCAAACTTGGGGAGAATATCCCGGAAAACTCAATAGTAGCAATGCCACAGTCAATATAATTGATATGAGTGAACGGATCCTTTTCACATTAGACCCTCCCGACATTTAGTGCACAGTTATTCCTTATTTTTATCGGTTTCTATCCAGGACCTCTTAAAGGCTAGTCACAGGCAAGATATTCTTTCTACTCCCTCAAGCGCTTTTTTTTGAAATTTTCCTCTTATCCTGGTCCTAGTTTTCAACATCCCTTGCTGCCATAGGTGTTAACACAGTCAATTCTTCTTGAATCATGGCCAGGGACTCCTTCAAGGCCACTACTACTAAAGGATCGAAGCCTGATCCGGTGGCTTTCTGGATAACTTGATAAGCCAGTTCAGGCGACAGCCTATGTTCTTCTGGAGCCAGGGCAGTTAGACCGTCAAAAATATCTGCTACTGCCAAAATGCGTGCTAAAAGAGGAATATCCGTCATCTTTTTCCCTTCCGGGAAACCGCTGCCATCGTATCTTTCATGGTGATATTGGATGGCTTCCCGGATCAGACTCCACTCATCTCCTGCTGGAAATGCCTGGGCTCCTTTGCCAGGATGATCCTCATCAACACCTTGAACTGGTCTATTTCGGCCTATATCATGCAGCAGAGCGGCATAGTGCAAATCCCTGCTTTCCCGTTCATCCAGCCCCAATTGCTGCCCCAAGATACCAGCGATCAGGGCTACTCTTTGGCTGTGCCCGCTGAAGCCAGGCACTTGGTCCTCGCCAGCCTTAACAGCGCTATGCAGAAGCTGATTTAAAAACTCCTCGTAATGCTGCTGCTTATTTAACCTGACGAGTATCTGGGAGGCAGTGGCAGCAATAATTTTCAGATTCCCTTGAACCGCTAGCCCGGCTGGGTTATGTTTTTGTTTCCAGCATAGAAATATCTTCCTTGGTTGCGCGGATGAATCCTGCACCGGCAGTACATACCAATCCTCATCTTCCTTGGTAATCATCTGTAAATCAGAGCTGGCATCAGCACGTTCTAACAAATCCGCCCAACCGCATAGGTCTGCTTCCGGCGGAGCAGACGGAGCGGATTCCAATACCTTTACTGCGGTTGCCTCACCGGCAAGCACCCGGTGCAGGGCCATTTCCAGGTGCTTGACCAAACTCTGGTAAGAGTCAGCCTTATGCAAGTCCTGCAAAGCCCTTACGAAAGCCTGTTGGTGGGTTAGGTATTCCTGCTGTCGTGATATTAAGGCCAGCAAATAAGTAAGCCCCACCCCTGCTCCCAGGATGAACAGAGCTATGGCCCAATCGGGCAGCCAACCGCTCAATATTACCGCAGCCAGCAAAGCCGTAATGATGAAGCCGCTTATCACTATATGCCTGTGCTGCATTAAAATCCCTGCCTAACCTGAAATTCCATTTACAGTTTACCATACCTTGGCTAAATCTATGGTCTGCTCCTTTTTATAATTAAGCTGCAAATAGTACATGCTACTAGCAGAGGGCGATTGTCACCTGCGACCCAGGCCACGATGAATGAAAAGTCACCATTTTAGTCATTGCGAGTGCAGCGAAGCAATCAAGAGAGGCTCGCAGGCTGCGAAAAAGAGATCGTCACGTCGCTTCGCTCCTCGCGATGACACAACGACGACTATTTTCACAGTAATTGTCACCTGAAGAACCGGCCACGATGAATGAAAACACCCAAACGTAGGGGGGACGACTTTGTCGCCTAGCAACGGCTCGCAATATATTGTTGCCACTAGGTTTACCTGAGCACCTTGGTGAAGGAGTCCGATATAGCCGGCGAAGATGGGCAGACGAAGGGGGGCGAGGGACAGGATGTCCGTAAGAGGGTTATCAAACAGGACGTTTGTTTAGCCCGGTACCCCCTGAGTCGCACATCGAGCCGTTACTATATCGTGACGACGGAACAGGTGCTAAGGGCAAACCTACTGTCACACTTCGACTCAGGTAAAAGGAGTTTTCACAGCAATGACACATTAGGAATCCATTTTCATAGCAATTAGAGGAGGTCATGTTTTAGTGGATAATAAGCATGTAAACTTACTGGTTTTCAGCGGCGACTATGACAAGGCTTTGGCGGCTCTGATCCTGGCCAATGGAGCGCGGGAGCTGGGCATGTCGGTGACCATGTTCTTCGCCTTTTGGGGGTTAATGCTGCTGAGAGATCCCGATAAAATGAGCCTGGAAGACAAAAGTGCCTATGAGAAAATGTTTACAGCCGTAACTCCTAAAGGACCGGACCAGTTACCTTTATCCCGCATGAATATGAGCGGTCTGGGTAAATACATGCTGGTGGAGATGATGGAAGATTCCCACACTCCCCGGTTAGCTGACTTTCTACAGGGTGCCCGCAAAAAAGGGGTTTCCTTTTATGCATGCAAGCTGTCCTTGGAGGTTATGGGTCTAAAACCGGAAGAACTGCTGCCGGAAGTAGAAGTATTGGATGTCAAAGACTATTTGCAGGATGCAGTAAATGCCAACCTGGAATTGTTTATCTAACCAGCTGCACCTAACAGTGACAAAAACACTAGGTGTACATAGTATAGATTAAACAGTTCCAAAGGTGGGATAGGCTATTAAACAGCGGGGTTTTCCCTTTCAAACCTTTCGCCGCCAAATTATAGGGATAGACTGCCGGGTCCCTACGCGGCGCAGCCGTCAGGCCCCCTATGTTCATTTTGATAACGCTGCCAGCACCCCAGCTCTGCAGCCGGTAGTCGAACGCCTGGGTGATTACCTGCGCTGGTATTCCGGAGTTCACCGGGGAACCGGGCACAAATCCCGGCTGTCTTCTTATTACTATGACAAAAGCCACGATATTATCGGACATTTTGTGAAAGCTGACTTGGATCGAGACACAGTGATCCTCACCAAAAATACCACTGAGGCTATAAATAAACTGGCTTACCGGTTTCCCTGGCAAGCTGGTGATCTGGTTATATCCACCGAAATGGAACATCACTCCAATGATCTGCCCTGGCGTTTTCGAGCCCGGGTAGAATACGTACCTGTTGATGAAAAAGGCTGTTTACAAACTGCTGTTTTGGAGAAAATGCTTAAGGAATACTATCCTCATACCAGGCTGTTGGCGGTTTGTGGGGCTTCCAATGTAACCGGCCATATTAATGATATACATTACCTGGCAGCCATGGCCCATGAATACGGATCTCTTATCCTGGTAGACGCAGCCCAGCTGGTACCCCACTTGCCTGTAGACATGAAACCTCATAGTGACTCCAGCCATATTGATTTTTTAGCCTTTTCCGGCCATAAGATATATGCTCCTTTTGGCTGCGGAGCTCTTATCGGTCCCCGTGAGTTTTTCCAGCTGGGTAATCCTGATCATACCGGGGGAGGAACTGTGTCGCTGGTTACTAAAGAGCAAATCATCTGGGCTGGTCTGCCGGATCGGGAGGAAGCCGGTTCTCCCAATGTACTAGGAGCTATCCTTCTGGCGGATACCTTACAATACCTGCAGCAATTGGGTCTGGATAGAATGGCCGCTTATGAAGATGAACTTACCAATCATGCCCTGGCAGTTTTATCAGCTATTCCAGGTATAACTATATACGGCTCGCAGCCCCGGGTGGGGGTAATCACTTTTAACCTATCCTCCATCCCTCATGCCCAACTGGGCGTCATCCTCTGCCATGAAGGAGGGATTGGAGTAAGAACCGGCTGTTTTTGCGCCCAGAATTATGTGCGCAGACTTTTAAACATCAACTCTGAACGTCCATTGTCAGACTGGAGGCAGGTTAGTCCTGCTCATTGGCCGGGTATGGTTCGCATCAGCCTGGCTGCCTATAATACCCGGGAAGAAATTGACCGGCTGGCCTCGCTGCTGCGGCAAATCGCCAATAATACAAATTACTACCAGCGTCTTTACCCCTTTAATCACCACCAGCAGGAGTTCCTGCCCACCATAAGCTATCATCATGACTGGATGCGTAATCTTGTATGATTGTTACTAAAATAGCTGACTGCGGTCAAAATTGATTTCCTTGCCTGATAGCCCAGCTGATGTTACATTAATGAGTAGATGTCAGCTAATTATGACTTCATTACCGGTTTACACATGGCTTTTGAATCGGTGATATGTAGCTGAGGTCTCGGTCATACATGGTGTTTGACTAGCGGGGGAGGGAATTGGGGTGAACCAACAGGAATTTCTGCAGGCTCTGCAACTTGAATTGGATAAAATATCCCACATAGATAAAGCGGATAAGGGCAACATTCTGAAAACTCATCAGGAGTTGTTCCGCATGGGTTTGGAACAAGGCCGGACGGAAGAAGAAATTGCCGCCAGTCTGGGCAGCCCGCATGCTATAGCCCGCTATTACCAAGCCCACCACCTGATAACACTAGCTGAGCTGGAATCTTCTTTTCGTAACCTTATCCATGCCATTAAAGCAGTATTGAAACTGGGATTTGCCAATCTAGTCCTGGTGTTAGGCCCGGTTCTCGGTGTAGCCGGGGCCATGGTTGCCCTGTTGGCTGCTGGTATGGCGGTCAGCTTTACCGGACTTTTTCTGATGATCGGAGTCTTAGCTAATCTGATCCAACCGGGAATAATTGATATACCTGCTCTGTGGTACAGCGATGGACTGACTGCGGCGGCTACTATCTCCATGTCGGTGGGCCTGGCTGCTTTGGGACTGCTCTTCTTAATTGGTGACTATTACCTGTGGCGTATCCTTTATCGTGGCACCTTAAGATACTTGCATTTTCACCTGCGCCTGAAACGAAAGGAGAATACCTATGCCCAGTGATAAGCAGATGAAACGTATAATACTATGGTTGATTATGATTATATTTATCAGCTTTTCAGCAGCTGTAGTTCTTTTCATCCTCAGCGGGGATACCTGGTTTACTTCATCTTTAATTGAGAGCGGATCTCTTCCTCACAGTATAGCTCAACGGTGACTTTCCTCCCTGCCTTCACTTATTAATACCAGTTTTATTTTTGCTTGTGTGATTTTTAGAGGATTCTGAACTTATTTAGAGAATGTTGTCAATATTGGTACAAATTAGGCTAGTCTGGGGGTAATGCTATCAAATGAAAAACACCATTCAGGATCAAATTGCTATTGAGGACACTGGTGTTGTCCTTAACAGTAAGCTGTATCAAAGTTTTCTTATCATGCTTCCTAAAATGGCAGCTTTGTTTACTGATCGTACCGTGGGGTTTTACGCTACCGACCGGGAAAAATTCATAATGAAAATTGATCCTCTGAACCGGGTATCTTTTGTTAAGCCTGGTCAGCCCTTTGCTAAAGGCGGAGCAGCCGACTATGTCATGGATTCTCGCCAGCCCCTAGCCGTCGAACTGGGAGCTGAGGTATACGGTCTGCCCCTGCGCGTATCCTGTTTTCCGCTTTTTGATGACGATACCCAAGAAGTCATTGGTACTTTCGGTGTGGTAATTACTCGCCATAATGCCGAAGCTATGAAAGAAATGGCGGCTTCATTTATGAATGGATTAACGGAGATCTCTGCTGCGATACAGCAAACTGCTGCCAGTGCTGCCAGTATCAATGCCAGCGAGCAAAAGTTAAACCAGCATATCGCAGAAATTCAACAATCCGCCAGTGAAATTATCTCTATTCTTGACAGTATTAAAAGTATTGCAGATCAGACCAAAATGCTGGGATTGAATGCCGCTATAGAAGCTGCCCGTGCCGGCGATGCCGGTAAAGGTTTTGGGGTTGTGGCGGAAGAAATCCGTAAGCTTTCGGAATCCTCCAAACAAACTGCGGAAGGTATAGGTAAGCTGACTAGAATAATTGAAGAAAAGATAAGTATTGCCGGAGAAAGCTCCCGGGCCACAGTACAGGCATCAGAAGAACAGGCAGCTGCCAGTCAGGAAATTTCCGCCAGCATTGAGGAACTCTTAGCTAACGCCAATCGACTTAATGAATTAGCTGAAAATATCTGATGTATGAATACCAGTGGGCTATGGTATAATAGGCAAGAAAACCAGGCGAAGGAGTAAATAATATGAGTTCGAACCCGCTGGTTACTATCACTATGGAAAATGGTGCTCAGATTCGGGCTGAATTGTATCCCGATGTAGCTCCCAATACCGTAAGTAATTTTATTTCTCTTATTCAAAAGGGTTTTTATAACGGGATCATATTCCACCGGGTCATCCCCGGCTTCATGATTCAGGGCGGGTGCCCTCAGGGGGTTGGTACGGGAGGTCCCGGCTATCGTATCAAAGGCGAGTTCAGCAGCAATGGTTTCGACAACCCGCTCAAGCACGAACGCGGTGTTCTGTCTATGGCCCGCACAGCGGTTCCAGATTCGGCAGGTTCACAGTTTTTCATTATGGTTGAGGCTGCTCCTCATCTGGACGGGAACTATGCAGCTTTTGGCCGGGTTATAAAAGGAATGGATACTGTAGATGCTATCGTATCTGTCCCTACTAATTTTCAGGACCGTCCCTTAACTGACCAGCGCATTAAAGAAGTCACCGTGGACACCAGGGGAGTGGATTACCCTCCGGTCCAAACGGTGTAATCTTAAGAGGCTGCGGTAAGCTGTAAATAAAAGTATCTGCAGTGGTGTTTGTTTTGGGTATATAACTTTAGTTTGAAGAATTGAGGTGAAAGTATGAATTTTACTCTTCCCGAATTGCCCTACGCTTACAATGCTCTGGAACCGTACTATGATGAACAGACAGTTCGTATCCATCACGACATGCATCATAAGGCTTATGTGGATGGTCTGAATAATGCTCTGACCAAACTGGCCGAAGCCCGGGAAAAAGGTGATTATTCCCTCATCAAGCATTGGGAGAAAGAGTTAGCCTTCCAAGGTTCCGGTCACGTTCTGCACACCTTGTTCTGGGAAAACATGACCCCGCAAAGTTCAGGCAAGCCTGGCGGTGAACTGCTGCAGCAAATTGAAAAGGATTTCGGCAGTTTTGAAGCTTTTCAAAAGCAGTTCAGCGCTGCAGCCGGAGCAGTGGAAGGATCAGGCTGGGCGGTCCTGGGCTGGCAGCCCCAATTAAGCAAATTATTAATTAACCAGGTTGAGAAGCACCAGGATTTGACCGTATGGGGCATAGTTCCCCTGCTGATTCTGGACGTGTGGGAACACGCATATTACCTCAAATATCAAAACCGCCGCGCCGAGTGGATAAATGCCTGGTGGAACATAGTCAACTGGGAGGTTGTGGAAAAACGATTTACTGCCGCTCGTTAAAACCAATTCAGCAGCTTGAGAGAGAACTCGGACGAATCCGGGTTCTCTTTTTTCATTATTTGCTGTGAAAATGGCTTCCTTTTTTGTCATCGCAAGGAGCGAAGCGACGTGGCGATCTCTTTTTCGCAACCTGCGTACCTCGTTTGAGATTGCTTCGCTGCGCTCGCAATGAGACAAAAGGTGACTTTTCATTCATCGTGGTCTGCTCTACCGGTGACAATTACCGTGAAAGCAAATCATCACTGTCTGGCTTAAGCAGGAGTATTAGCCGGGGCAGTGACGTACGACGAGCCGTTGCAACCCACGGCGCAACTGAGGGCTGCGAAAGGGAGCGAGAAACAGGACGTTTCGAGCAGCAAGTACTGAGTGCAGGATGCCGAATTACGAGCGATCCGCTTCGCACCGAAGCAAGCCGATGTGTTGCAGGCGAGGAGTCCCGGAGCGAGCCGGCTAATACCCCTGCATTCCGGCTAACAGTACTGCTAAGCCGTGGTTAGCGCAGATGTACATAGAGATCGCCACGCGCTACGCGCTCGCGATGACACATAAGAAGGCTTCGGGTCTGTCCATCGCTAGGACGTTTTCACAGCAATGACACATTGGGAGGTCATTTTCACAGTAATGATGTTACAGAAAGAGTCGTCTTTTTGTTATCTTTTCTGCTGCAGGTACTGGTAGATCTGTTCCAGAACGGCGCCAGTAGTGCCGGTATCAATCTTCAGTAATGCGGCGTGATCTAAATAAGTAGGTCCTTTATTTATAATGATCAGGTCCTGGGTGAAAGTGCAGAATTCCCTGACGAAACCAGCCAAGGGGTATACGGTGAGAGAAGAACCGATCACGATCAACAGTTGAGCGGAAAGTATCATCTCCCGGGCATCTGCATAATTGTAGATGTTCTCGCCAAACAGGACTACATCAGGTTTTATAACACTGCCACAGGCGGAACAGCGGGGAACGGTTTCAGGATAGTTTTCTACATAACTGGCATCATAGCGGGTCCGGCAGCTACGCCCCTGACAAACAAACTGTTCCGCATTGCCGTGGATGGGGATTACATTTTTACTGCCGGCTTTTTGATGGAGATTATCAATATTTTGGGTAACTACTCCGGCTACATAGCCTTCTTTTTCTAAACGGGCTAGCATATAATGGGCTTTGCTTGGTTCTACAGCTGGAAAATTGAAATATTGGCGGTAAAAAGAATAGAATTCCTCAGGATTATGGCGGAAAAAATCAATATTAATAATCCGCATAACACGGTCCTCGCCCAGTTGGCGGTAGATGCCGTTTTCACCGCGGAAATCTGGAATACCGGCCTCAGTGCTGATACCAGCCCCAGTTACTACTACCGTTTTGCGGGAGTTTTTCATTACTTCCGCTGCACGTCTAATAAGATCCTGCATTTATATACCTCCAGTACCAGGCTTTGACTACAATATACACCTGCTGCCGGCTGATGTAAACCAACTCTGCACATAGGAAATAGCGGTCACGACTGCCTGATGATCGCCGGCTAAACAGGTAACCTGCGGCCAGGTGATGAGGTATTTAGCCTCATTATCTGCCGGTATATGCACAATTAGTTATATAAACTGGATAATTCTACAGCCAAGACGCTATAGAGCTGTGGTTTCTTACCTGGAGCTATAACTAATATTCATTTATATTATAACTATGAATGTGATATATTTAACCATAAGTAAGAGGAGAGGAGTTTGCATTATGAGCAATCAACCAACTGTAGAAGACTTCTTAAAGATCAGAGAAGTCAGCCTTATGCGCATAAAGGATGCCAAGGAGGCAGGCGGCCAGAAGGTAGTTGGTATTTATTGCACTTTTTGTCCCCAGGAGTTAGTATTGGCCGCGGGAGCCATACCGGTAGGGTTATGCGGCACCAAAGAGGAACCCATAGCCAAGGCTGAGGAACACTTGCCTCGTAACTTATGCCCATTGATTAAATCATCCTATGGCTTTGCCGTCAGTGATACCTGTCCGTTTTTCCATTTCTCCGATGTGGTTATTGGAGAGACCACCTGTGATGGCAAGAAAAAAATGTTTGAGCTGCTGCAGGAAATTAAACCGGTGTACGTTATGCAACTTCCTCATTTGAATAAGACTCAGGCTTCTATGAATCTGTGGATAGATGAATTGCGTAACCTGAGAAGCTTCCTGGAAGAACACCTGGAAGCAGAAATAACTGATGATGCTATTTGGGAAGCAATTGATATCGTTAACCGGGAAACAGCTGCTGCCAAGGCTATATGTGATCTAAATCAAATGGATCCGCCTCCCCTGAGTGGACTGGATCTACTGACCGTCACCTGGTCGCGAGGGTTCAGCAGTAATAAAGAAGAAGTTATCAATATGCTCAATGAGTTACACAGCAAATATGCCACGGAAAACCAAGATGCTTCACCTAGTAAACCTAGAGTGTTGCTTACCGGATGTCCGGTGGGGCTGGGTACTGAGAAGGTTATTCGCATTGTCAGCGAGGTAGGCGGCAATGTAGTAGCTATGGAAAACTGTTCTGGCTATAAGACCTTGGAACTGCAGACCAGTAAAGAGTTTGATGATCCAATTGTGGCTTTGGCCCATAAATATATTTCTATCCCCTGTTCCTGTATGAGTCCCAACCCCTATCGTATGGAACTTCTGGAGAGGATGATAGCTGATTTTAAGGTGGATGCGGTTATAGATCTTACCTGGCAGGCTTGCCATACTTATAATGTTGAAGCCTATGAGGTAAGCAAGCTGGTAAAAAGCAAGGGGCTTCCCCACCTGCATCTGGAAAGTGATTACTCCAACTCGGATCTGGAGAGCATAAAAGTCCGCATTGAAGCTTTACTGGAGATGGTTAACCAATGATTTCTATCGGGTTGGACATTGGGTCGGTAGCTGCCAAGGGGGTGTTGCTCCAGGAGGGGCAGCAGCACTTGATGATGATCCCTACCGGCTGGAGTCCCCGCGATGCTGGAGAGCAGCTAATTGATTGTTTACTGCAGAGCGCTGGCTATTCGGATCACGCTGTGCACAATATTACTGTAACAGGGTATGGACGAGTAGCCATTAATAACGCTGCCCGTACGGTTACGGAAATAAAATGCCATGCTCGCGGTGTGGCGGCTCTGTACCCGCAGGTTCGTACTATCATTGACATCGGTGGTCAGGACAGTAAAGTTATTCAGATTGACAGTCAGGGCCGGGTAGTTGACTTTGTCATGAACGATAAATGCGCTGCTGGCACAGGACGGTTTCTGCAGGTAATGGCCAACGCCCTGGGGCTGGATGTCAGCGAGCTATCTGATGGGGAAAATCCGGAGCAAGCGGTGGATATCAATAGTATGTGTACAGTTTTTGCCGAATCAGAGATTATAGGACTCCTGGCTCAGGGTGTTGACAAGGGCGGCATTATAGCCGGTCTGCACCGTTCGGTAGGCAAGAAAGTTGCGGCCATGGCCAAGAGATTGGGGATTGTTGGTGAAGTGGCCTTTACTGGAGGCGTGGCCATGAACCAAGGTATAAAAAGAGCTCTGGAACAGGAATTAGGCTGTACGGTACTGGTACCAGAGATGTGCCAGTATACTGGTGCACTGGGAGCGGCCTTGATAGGAAGTGAAAGTTAGTGAGCTCAGGTTCGGTTATTAGCGGCAAAGATCAGCTGCTGGACATAGTCTACAACTATCCCAGGACAGAAGCGGTATTTCGCCGCTATGAAGAACAGACTCAGGTATGTTTGTTGTGTGACTACCTGTTCTGTACCTTGGAAGAGGTTACACGAATTATTCCCCTGGATCATGAAGAACTATTAATCGAATTGAATCGGGCCGCCCAAATGGGGTAAGTTTTTTATAGTAAGCTTCTAGAGTAAATCTCAATAGTAATATAAAGAGGTGTTGATCATGAGCCGAATTGTTGATGCACGCGGACTGAACTGCCCGGAACCGGTTATTATGACCAAACGGGCTATGGATGAAGGACAGGTAGACCGTTTGGTAACCATTGTTGATCAAACCGCTGCCCTGGAAAACGTAACCAAACTGGCCAAGAGCCAAGGATTCGAGGTAGAAGTTGAGAATAAGGAAGGCGATTACTACATCACTATGATTCGCTCCGGGCAAATGACAGCCGAAGCAGCTGACATGCAAGAGGACGTAGCTGTTTTGATTACCAGCCGGTATTTAGGCCAGGGCAATGAGGAACTGGGTGGAATTTTGATGCGCAGTTTTCTGTATACTCTTAATGAATTAAGCGGGCGGGTAAAAAATATAATTTTTATGAACAGCGGGGTTTTTCTGACTACGGAAGGTTCGGAAGTACTGGAAATTTTACAGGGACTTAGCCGCGAAGGGGTAAAGGTACTATCCTGCGGCACTTGCCTTGACTTCTATGGACTGAAGGACAAACTGGCGGTAGGGGAAATTACCAACATGTACACGGCCACTGAAATACTAAGCCGGGCTAGCCGCAGTATAACTCTTTAAGAAAGGAAAGTATACGGTGGAAGTCACCTATATGGACAATGCTGCCACCTCGTATCCTAAACCTGAAGCGGTCTATGATGCGGTGGACCGTTTCAACAGATTCATGGGAGGAAATCCAGGGCGGGGAAGCAGTAGATCAACTTTGGAAGCAGGGTCTGTGGTCCTGCAAACGCGAGAAGCACTGGCTAAATTATTTAATATAGAGGATAGTTCGCGTATAGCATTTACCTTCAATATAACCGATGCCCTCAACATCGGGCTGAAGGGGATACTGCGACCCGGTGATCACGTTATTACCACCAGTATGGAGCATAATGCGGTAGCCCGCCCCCTGTATTTTTTAAGCCAGCAGGGTGTGGAATGGACCGCTGTGCCCTGCGACCCGGAAGGTCGGCTGGATCCGGAAGATATACGCAAAGCCATCAAGTCTAATACCCGCATGATTTGTATGCTGCACGCATCCAATTTAATAGGAACCATCATGCCCATTGAAGAGGTTGGTAAAATAGCCCGCCAGGAAAATATTCTCTTTATGGTGGACAGTGCTCAGACTGCCGGAATTCTGCCTATTGATGTAGAAAGAGCCCATATTGATTTACTGGCTTTCACCGGCCATAAAGGCTTGTTAGGACCGCAGGGAACCGGCGGTCTTTATGTACGTCCCGGATTAACGGTTAACCCGCTCCGGCAAGGCGGAACCGGATCGTTTTCTGAATACCTGGAACACCCGGAATTAATGCCGGACAGCCTGGAAAGCGGTACCCTTAATACTCCGGGTTTGGCCGGGTTGCTGGCGGGGATTCGGTTCATAGAAGAAACAGGCCTGGATACCATATATCAGAAAGAGCAGGCTTTGTTGGAACAGTTGATCGAAGGTCTGTCATCTATTTCTGGAGTTGCTCTTTATGGCCCTTCAGACCTTAAACAGCGTACCGCAGTAGTGGCGATGAATGTTGAAGGGATGGATTGCGGGGAACTAAGTCTCAATCTGGATTATGAGTTCGGTATTATAACCAGAGCGGGTCTGCACTGTGCTCCTCTGGCTCATCAGACTATCGGTACCTTTGAAAGTGGTTCCTGCCGGCTTAGTCCCGGCTTCTTTACCACTGCGGAGGACATAGATAAGGTTATAAAAAGTGTGTACCAGCTGGCCAAACGGCAGTAGTAAAGCATCATAATATAAATAAAAAAGGGTGGAGGAGAGCGATTTCTCCTTACCCTTTTTTATATTTTGTATATTAAAGGATGTAGTGGAGACGACGGGCTTCAAACTGTAACCAGTCACGAAAATCGGGGTGAGCTATTCTGATTAATTCTTTGACCCTAGTACGGAGGTTCTGCCCTTTCAAATAGGCCACTCCATATTCAGTAACCACATATTGAACATCGGTGCGGGATACGGTAGTAAACATACCAGGGGATATGGTGGGGACTATCTTGGAACGTCTATTCCCTTCCTTGTCAGTGTAAGTTGAATACAGAGTTAGGAATGATTTGCCGCCTTTGGAACGCCAGGCACCTTGAACAAAGTCCAGTTGTCCTCCCGTTCCAGAATATTGTACCGGGCCAATAGATTCCGAAGCACATTGTCCTGTTAAATCAACTTCAAAGGTAGCATTTACCGATATCAGATTATCGTTATATCCGATAACCACTGGATCATTAACAAATTTGGTGGAGTGCATTTCCACCATGGGATTGTTATCTATAAAATCGTATAGTTTGCGACTGCCTAAAGCAAAAGAGCCAATCCATTTGTAGGGCATAAAATTCTTTTTCTCACAGGTAATAGCTCCAGCATAGTAAAGATCCACCATACTGTCGGTGAGCATCTCGGAATGAACCCCTAGATCCTTTTTATCCACCAAAAATTTGGCGATAGCATTAGGCATGCCGCCGATGCCAATTTGAATGCAGGAACCGTCTTCAATCATGTCGGCAATATAATGGCCGATAATTTCATCTTCTTTGCTAATGGGGATCTCTGGTAATTCGAACAGAGGAATATGATTTTCCACTACAGCACTGACCTCGGTTATGTGCAGCTGGTTATGTCCATAGGTGCGCGGCATGTTTTCATTGACTTCTACTACTATGTGGCGAGGGTTGCCGGTCTTGGCGGTTTCCCAACCCCAGTCCACATTGCATCCTGTGCTGAAAAAGCCGTGTTTATCCATGGGGGATACTACCAAGCTGCTAATGTTGCAGTTACGGCATCTGGTGACCATATCTACAGCTTCTCCTAAACGGCAAGGGGTATAGGTGAAAATCCCCTGACCAACTCCTTGACGAGTGGCAGGAGAAACGAAGCCCGAATCAATAGTGACTTTCCCCACCAGATCCGGGTGGTACAGGTCGAACCAACGTACATCCACACCGCTGACATAGGTTAGGTCTTCAACTTCACCGTCTCTGATTCGCTTGGCCACAGCATTAATCAGAGCCAGGGGCTGACCGTTGGATAAAGGTGCTACAATCAGGTCGCCGTTTTGAACTAAACGAGCGGCCTCTTCAGGACTAGTTAATTTCTGTTTATATAGTTCCTGCCATCTGCTTAGCATTGCGTTAACCCCTCCCAAGAAATTAGTGTTGATCGCCGCCGCTTTGACCTTAAACCTCCTTTCTGCGGACCGCTGCGATTAATTATTATAAGATAATACGATGCGATGATAATATATACCTGCCAGAAAAAATAAAAAATTCTGTAAATTAATCCGTGTCAGGTTGCTTGCTTGCCACTGAACTAGAAAGCTGGAGAGTATTTATTAGGCAGGAAAAAATGCAAAAAAGAGTTGCAGAAAAATATTTCCTCATATAAAATTACTAATAGATAAAGAGGATAAAAATTATCCACAAACAAAAGAGGCGTTGGCTATGCAAATCACTCGACAAACCGAATATGCTATCCGTACTATGCTGGAGTTAGCCAGAGCCCCCGGAGGAGAGATCCTGTCCACTCGTTTCATATCAGAACGACAGGATATACCTGAGGATTTTCTGAAAAAAACCATTAAGCTGCTGGCACTAGCGGATCTGGTTGTCACTCAACGGGGTACCGGCGGAGGTGTCAGACTGGCCAGACCGGCAGAACAGATAACTATGCTGGATATTATTACTGCCGTAGAGGGCCCGATTTGTTTAAATGTATGCCTGTCCCCTGCTTATAAATGTCCAAACCAGCCTACCTGTCCTTCCAAGCAGGTTTTCCAAAGAGCCCAGGATGCTTTAATGGCTGAATTACAGAGACAATCGCTGGCTGAAATGTTGAAGTCTATGTAGTTGCTATTTAAACCACCCTGGGTAAAGGGTTTGCTCTCAAAGGGGATAAAAAAGGTGCAAAATATCTATAACGTGCTGTATGTTGAGAGGAGGAAAAGAAAATGTATTGTAACCAGTGTGAACAGACTTCAAAAGGGGTAGCTTGCACCGTGGTTGGTGTCTGCGGCAAAAAACCGGACGCAGCAGCAATGCAGGATTTATTGCTGCACACTCTGCAGGACTTGAGCAAATATGCCCAGGCTGCCCGGGCGCAAGGAATTGAAGTTGCTGAGGAAATTAACCGGTTTACCATGGATGCATTGTTTGCCACCTTAACCAACGTCAATTTTGACCCGGAAAGCCTGCAGACCTATATTCATCAGGCAATAAAATATCAACAACAGTTACAGCAAGCTGGTGTTGCCGTAGAAAACTCTGTAATGGAGATAAAAGGGCAAACCGTTTCTGAACTTGTAGAAGCCGGGGAGAGGGTTGGATACCTGGTAGATTTAGCCCAGCCTGAAGACATTAATTCCCTGCAGCAGATTTTAGTGCATGGAATTAAAGGAGTAGCAGCTTATGCTCATCACGCACAGGTACTGGGAAAAGAAGATCAACGCATCTATGAATTTGTACATCAGGCTCTGTCGGCAGTAAACGACCGCAGTAAGGATTTATCCTTCTGGTTAGATATGGTATTGAAATGCGGTGAGATTAACCTGCTGACTATGGAGCTTTTAGATGCAGCCAATACTGGAAGCTACGGGCATCCAGTGCCTACTTCTGTTCCGCTGGGACACAAAAAGGGTAAAGCTATACTGGTATCAGGTCATGATCTGCACGACCTGCAGGGACTGCTGGAAGCTACTCTGGGAACTGGAATAAATGTTTATACCCACGGGGAAATGCTGCCGGCCCATGGTTATCCGGAATTGAAAAAGTATCCTCATTTGGTG
Source organism: Bacillota bacterium (assembly GCA_029550685.1). Classification (GTDB taxonomy): domain Bacteria; phylum Bacillota; class Syntrophomonadia; order Syntrophomonadales; family Syntrophomonadaceae; genus DTU018. The sequence goes on along the minus strand of JAKPGY010000091.1, from coordinate 8,748 downwards.
GGGCATTATGGTACCGCCTGGCAGAATCAGCGTAATGAATTTGCTGAATTTCCGGGTGCTATATTAATGACTACCAACTGTATTCAGGAACCCCGGGATAGTTATAAAGGAAACATCTTTACTACCGGGCCGGTGGCCTGGCCGGGTGTGACCTATGTGCCCAATGGGGAGTATGACCTTATTATTGAGAAAGCACTGGAAATGCCAGGTTTCCCTGAAGATTTGGAAGCGGGTTCGGTAATGGTAGGATTTGCCCACCATACGGTTATCGGTATAGCAGATACTATAATTAACGCAGTTAAATCCGGAGACATTCGCCACTTCTTGCTGGTGGGGGGATGCGATGGTGCCAAAGCCGGACGCAATTACTACACCGAATTGGTTGACCAGTCACCTGCGGATACCGTTATTCTGACCCTGGGATGCGGCAAGTTTAGGTTTTTCGACCATAATCTGGGGCAAATTGGTGGGATACCCCGGTTGCTGGATTGCGGGCAATGCAATGATGCCTTTTCAGCGGTTAAAATAGCATTGGCCCTGGCAGATGCTTTCCAATGTGGAGTAAATGAACTGCCCCTGTCCCTGGTATTGTCCTGGTACGAACAAAAAGCTGTGTCCGTATTGCTCAGTCTATTATACCTGGGAATTAAGGACATTCGACTGGGACCGAGTCTGCCGGCCTTCATTTCGCCGGGTGTACTAAACGTACTGGTAGAAAACTTTGGGATCAAACCTATCACTACTGCCCAAGAAGACCTGAATGCGATTCTCAAATAGGTATAATAAAGGGGGCAGCTGCCGCTGCCCCTGAAATGCAAAGGAGGAATATTGATGGCAGAAAAACTCTCGGGAGTCTGGGTTGCAGCTGAATTAGTAGAAGTACAGCCTGGTGCGGTAGTCAGCCGTACCCTGGTTAATGAGAAAACCGGCACGGTAACCTTGTTTGCTTTTGATCAAGGTCAATCTCTGAGCGAACATAGTGCCCCTTTTGACGCTCTGGTACTAGGTCTGGAAGGCCAGGGTGAAATCCGCATTGATGGTGAACCGCACACGGTAAAGGCTGGAGACCTGTTAATCATGCCGGCTAATCATCCTCACGCAGTATTGGCGGTAACTGCTTTTAAGATGATGCTGGTGATGATTCGAGAAGCGAATTGAGAAGTGAGAAGTGAGAGGCGAGAAATTTGAGGTGAGATTGGAAAGATTCTGAGGGAGATGATAGTTGGTGGAGTGGACCGAAGAAGCTAAAGCTGCCCTGGAAAGAGTGCCTGGGTTTGTACGTTCTATGGCCAAGCGGGCAGTGGAAAAAGAAGTACGTTCTCAAGGCCGAAATTTGGTAACTGCTGAAGATGTAGCCCGTGGGCATCAAAAGCATATTGCCTTTGCTGAGGACAAACCGGAAGATCAGGCCAAAACCCGTATTGCGGTGGTACGCTGTGAAACTGTATCCGAAGTTTGTCCGGGAGTAGCTTGTTTCAAAGCGTTTTACAAAAAACACAGCCATTTCCAGGGCTATGGAGAAAACACGGAAATAATTGGCTTTTTTACCTGCGGAGGATGCCCGGGAAGAAGAGTCTCCCGGCTGGTAAACAGCTTGAAAAAACACAGCCTGGATGCGGTACATCTTTCCTCTTGTATGCTGCTGGAAGGGGACTATCCAGCTTGCCCTCACGTTAAGGAAATCAAAGCCATGATAGAGAGTAAAGGCATTAAAGTGGTGGAAGGTACTCATCACTAAGTTGTAAATGAGGTGTAGGAAATGGCAACCAGAACCATTGTGAAAATCGATGAAGAACTATGTGACGGCTGTGGAGCATGTATTAGTCCTTGTGCAGAAGGGGCTCTGATGTTGGAAAACGGCAAAGCTAAGGTTATAAAAGAAGAACTGTGTGATGGGGCTGGAGTATGCTTGGCAGTCTGTCCGACCGGAGCTTTGTCCCTGGAAGTTCGTGAAGCCCCTGAGTTTTCTGCTATAGCGGTTGAAAAACATCAGGCTGAGCAAAAACGATCCTATATTCCGCAAAATTGCTTCATGTGCACTACCAGTGAAGAGGAGAGTTACCTTATTGCTGTCAAGCATAAAGGCCAATCCAGGTGGTGCTGTACCCGTTGTCTGCCCAGGCTGATTCATGGATAGTGGATAATATTACCTGGACACAAAACCTTGCCCTAAACGGTCTGCCTGGGATATACTATAGATAGGTGGCGGAGAGTCAGATAACCTGTTTCTAGTCCACTCATGTGTTAAGTTAATCGGTAAAAAGTAAATCGGTAAGTCATTAAGTTAAATACGCTTAGTTAAGACCCTTTTTCAAAATAAATTGTCAGGCGGTTAATGTTTCGAGAGGTAGGAAGTTTCCCATCATTAAAGTTCGTGACTAATCTCCGCCACCCCAACAATGAATAAAAGATCGCTGTAAGCGGTCTTTTTTTATTGGAGGTCTAGCCATACCAGCCAGTATTTGCCATGCATTTCTTTTATTGATGGTGTTATCTTAGGTGCATACTGTATAATAATTGGTGAATTTTACATGCAGGTGAGCCATTTTTTGGTGCCCGGCTGCTGTAATGGGAGGATACTTCATGTCTGATTTACTATTGCAGGGCAAGGTCTGTCTGGTCACCGGTGCCAGCCGCGGTATCGGTGCTGCTATTGCCCGAGCAGCCGCAGCCGCAGGAGCAGTTGTAGTAATTAACTATCGCAGTTCCAGGCACCTGGCAGAATCGCTGGCAGAAGAGCTACGTGATTTAGGCCATGAAGCCGGGACTGTCCAGGCAGATGTAGGTTCGCCTGCTGATGTGGAGAGACTGTTTACCACGATAGAGCATGAATGGGGCCCGGTTTCTCTGCTGGTAAACAATGCCGGGGTTTCCTTGCGGGAGCTGGTTACCCATACCAGTGATGAACAGTGGGATCAGGTTATAAATACTAATCTGAAAGGGCCATTTTTATGCTGTCGTCGAGCCCTGCCCCATATGATCCGCAGTCGCTGGGGCCGTATCATAAATATAGCTTCGGTGTGGGGAATGAGGGGAGCTTCTTGCGAAAGTGTTTATGCAGCCTCCAAAGGTGGGCTGATTCTTTTCACAAAATCACTGGCCCAGGAAGTGGGCCCTTCGGGGATAACCGTAAATGCTCTGGCGCCGGGACCCATTGGTACTGATATGCTGGCTGGGGAACTAACTGCTCAGGAAAGGCAGGACTTAGCCGCAGATATTCCTTTGGGGAGGCTGGGATGCCCGGAAGATGTAGCTAAAATGGCGGTATTTCTCCTCTCTGAGGGAGGTAACTACATAAATGGTCAAGTAATACCTGTTGATGGCGGTTGGACCGCCTGAACCCCAGTAAGATCTGAGCTAATTCTTAAAAAAGAAAGGAGCAAATCACATGCAGCAACGTACATTGGGAACATCGGGACTATCAGCTTCAGTAATAGCAATTGGCACCTATGCTATAGGCGGATGGCGCTGGGGAGGCACTGATGAGGCGGAGTCGATCCGGGCTATACACGCTGCTTTGGATGCGGGCGTTAATTTCATTGATACCGCACCGGTTTATGGACTGGGTCTATCCGAAGAAATTGTCGCCAAAGCGTTAAAGGGTAGGCGTGATAAGGCTGTCATCGCCACAAAATGCGGTTTGGTCTGGCATATTCAGCAGGGTACTTTCTTTATTCAGGAATACGACAAACCTGTTCACAAGTACCTGGGGCCGGAGTCGATCAGATATGAAGTGGAACAGAGCCTAAAGCGCTTGCAGACGGACTATATTGACTTATACCAGACCCACTGGCAGGATGTTACCACTCCTATCGAAGATACCATGGCAGAATTAGTACGTCTGAAAGAAGAAGGCAAAATCCGGGCTATCGGAGTATGCAATGCTACAGTGGAGGAAATGGAACGCTACCGCAAACTGGGGGCAGTGGACAGCGATCAGGAAAAATACAGCATGCTGGATCGCCAGCTTGAGGGGAACAACCTGACCTGGTGTATGAATAACCAAGTGGCATTTTTGGCTTATGCACCCTTGGCGCAGGGATTGTTAACCGGTAAAGTGGGACCGGATCGGGTATTCAGCAGTGATGACTCTCGCAGCACCAATCCGCGTTATTCGATAGAAAACCGCATTAAAGTTAAATCCTTGTTGGATGGCATTCAGCCCTATGCTGAAAAATATGGCCTGACTTTAGGACAGATGGTTATTGCCTGGACCATTGCCCAGCCAGGAGTCACCCATGCTCTGGTAGGTGCTCGTACTCCGGAACAAGCCATAGAAAACGCCCAGGCTGGAAACGTGGAAGTTGACCCGGGCGATATGGAAGCTATCACTGCTTTGGTCAAACAGTTTTCTCTGTAAATAGCTGGTTTCCATAGATTTTTTCTAGGTGCCTCCTTCCCTTAAGTTGGCGGCACCAGGCCTTAGCACCGGTTTAATGTCGCATAGTTGAGCCAGGCTCTATGCTGAGTCTGGCAGGCTGTTAATAAAGTTGCTAATAAAAGAGATCGCCACGTCGCTACGCTCCTCGCGATGACAGAACCGAAGGCCATTTTATGTGTCATTGCACCCTGCGGGTATTACACCCTTCGGGTACTACTGATGTGTTCAAACCCTACGGATTATGAACACAATTTAGGCTGCTGATGCTCGCGATTAAAGTTGCGAGGCACGAAGTGCCGTGGTAATCTCGAACTTTTGAACCGTTAATAAGCTTTTTTGACACTCTCCCAGGCTCTAAACTGAGCCTGGCTTTTTTCAGGAGGATATTATTCGTGCTGAAGTATGAGCTTGTACTCTTTGATTTGGACGGTACCCTAACCGACCCCTGGGAAGGTATTACCAAGTCAGTTCAATATGCCCTGGCCAAAATGAATATTGATGAGCCGGATCGCCATAAGCTGACTGCTTTCATCGGGCCGCCGCTGGCTGAATCCTTTCAGCAGTTTTATCACTTAAGCCCGGAGCAGGCCTGGTTGGCTGTGCAGTATTACCGGGAGTATTTCGCAGAGTATGGTCTGTATGACAACCGTGTGTACCCGGGAATACCTGAACTCCTGCAGGAGCTCAACTCCCGGCGAATCCCTTTGGGAATTGCCACCTCCAAGCCTACTGTTTACACTGAGACCATCCTGAGACATTTTGACCTGGCTGATTATTTCCGGCTGGTAGTGGGCAGCAACATGGACGGTACCCGGGTAGCCAAGGCTGATGTGATTCAGGCCTGCCTGGCAGAATTCGGCAGGGAAAGCAGGGCTTTAATGATAGGGGATCGCCGTCATGATATTGAAGGTGCCCGGAGCAACGGCATTGACTCAGTAGCGGTGGCCTACGGTTATGGATCAGTTGAGGAACTTACCCAAGCCCGGCCCAATTACTTGGTTCATACCGTGGAAGAACTGACCCAACTACTGCTGGATAGACCGGTCCTGCTGTGAAAATAGTTCTTGCAATGTCATCGTGGTCTCTACTCAAGTGTCATTGCCCTAAAGGACTCCCGATGTTCGCTGACGCTCACTACTAGTGTTGCGAGCCCCAAAGGGGCGTGGCAATCTCTGTGCTTATCTACGGTTTGAGTTGATAGATCGCCACGTCGCTTCGCTCCTCGCGATGACCGGCTTAAGATTTTCATTCATCGTGGCCTGAACTCCAGGTGACAGTTGCTGTCTTACAGGGTCAGTGATCTGGTACCGGTTATGGCTCGAGCGATAATCTCATACAAAACCTGGTCAGTACCAGCACCAACTGAGCATAATTTGGCATCCCGCAAAGACCGTTCGATTTTGTATTCCTGCATCAACCCGTACCCCCCATGCACCTGCATTCCGTCAATAGCACTCTGCATACAGGCCTGGGCAGTAAAAGCTTTATACAGAGAAGCTTCCAGTGCGGCGGGCAGGCCCTGGTCTTTCATCCAGGCGGCCCGGTACAAAAGCAGTTTGGAAATGTCGTAATTCATTTTCATGCGTACCAGCATCTCCCGTATCTGCGGGTATTTAACGATGGGATGACCAAACTGGGTTCTCTGGTGGGCATAGGCGGTGGCCAGATCAAGATTGTAGCCCAGCATACCTGTCCAGCCGGCGGAAAGGATTGATCTTTCGTATTCAAGATTGATAGCCCCAACCTTGGTAAAACCATCACCTTCGTTCAGTAGACGGTTTTCCACCGGGACCATGCAGTTGTCGAAAATGATTTCTGATGTTTCTGAACCTCGCTGGCCGATCTTGTTCAGTTTTTTCCCCACGCTGAAGCCGGGAAAATTTTTCTCCACTATGAATGCAGAAACACCCCGCACTCCCTTACTTTTGTCAGTAGCAGCTATAACGATAGCCAGGTCAGCAATGGGACCGTTGGTTATAAACATTTTGGTGCCGTTCAATACGTAGTGATCACCCTTGCGAACAGCGGAGCACTGGACATTAACAGCATCAGAGCCAATATTAGGTTCAGTAAGACAAAAACAGGTAATGTATTCACCAGTAGCGATTTTAGGCAAATATTTGGCTTTCTGTTCTTCGGTTCCACACAGTACTATGGGGATAGTCCCTATAGTGAGATGCACTCCCCAAGCCAGGATACTGCCAGTATCTGCACCGGCGTGACCGGCAGCTTCCATCATAATGGCTGTATCAAGGACACCCATTCCCGAACCGCCATACTCTTCCGGTATCAGCAACCCACACCAATCCAACTGCCGCAGCCGTTCCCACAGCCACCAAGGGAAACTGTCGCTCTCATCAATTTCAATAGTTCGGGGTTCCCATTCATTTTTGGTAAACTTGAATACGGTATCATGCAGCATTCTCTGTTCATCGGTAAGAGTATAATCCATCTTCTTTTCCCCCCTTTTATATGCCAGGTACAGTGTCATTCAGGCCACCAGCCCAACTAACGCTGCAGCTTGGCAGCTCTTGGTTGTTAAGTTAAGCAAGCTTTATGCCAGTGGCCCCAACACCGTTTGTATGGATTCTGTCAGGATAAAAACCATGAGGGGATTTTGTATGGTGACATTTGAGTCATCAGAGGAGGGCATTATTAATAATCAGCGTTAATCGCCAACGTGCCAGCAGTGACAGTTTTGCCAGCATTGTGACATAAATGACAGATGGGTAAAAGTATAAAAAAAAGGCAGGAAGAATATCCTCCTGCGAAAGGGGAGCGAAAACACTCTTTCAATCCCTGCCAATTGGGGGACCGCTGGTTAAACCAACTTCCTGGCTTCGAATTTCAGCCAGTCCCGGAAATCCGGGTGGGCAATAGCGATAAGCTTTTTCATGCGGGTGTTTAAATTGCTGCCTTTTAGATAAGCTATACCATATTCAGTAACCACATATTCAATATCAGCTCTCCCTACGGAAACCACATTATTCAGTGCCGGAACGATTTTGGACTGGAGTTTGCCTTCCTTATCGGTATAGGTTGAATAAGTGCAGATAAATGATTTGCCGCCTTTGGACATGGCACTCGCTTTTACAAAATCAAGCTGGCCTCCCAGCCCTGTATATTGCCGGTAGGCCATTGATTCTGAAGCACATTGCCCGGTCAGATCAACTTCTATGGTAGTATTGATGGACATTAGATTGTCATTCAGGCTTGCAATCCGGGGATTGTTGACCATATCAGTTCCGCACATGTATATTATGGGGTTTTCATCAATGAAGTCATATAATCGCTGGGAGCCAAACACAAAGGTTGCTACCCATTTGCCAGGCATATAGGTTTTCTTCCGGGAGGTTATTACCCCCTGATCATAAAGATCCACATAACTGTCGCACAGCATCTCCGAATGAACGCTAAGGTCTTTTTTATCTACCAGGAATTTAGCTACGGCATTGGGTATTCCCCCGATACCCAGTTGAATGCAGGCTCCGTCCGGAATATGTTCGATAATGTTATGAGCTATGGCTTCATCTTCTTTGGTAACCGGTATATCGGGAAGGCAAAACAGAGGCAGGTCGTTTTCCACCACGGCATCCACCTGACTGATGTGGAAATGATTGTTGCCGAAGGTGCGGGGCATGTGTTTGTTTACTTCCAGCAATATTTTATGAGTATACTTTTGCGTGGCAACAGCATAGGAGTGGTCAGGGTTGGTTCCAGCACTGAAGAAACCGTGCTCATCCATGGGAGAAACGCAGTGCACGGAAACATTGATGCGATGGTAAGGAGTCTGCCTGCCATACAGGGAAACGTTTTCCTCAACAATCAGACGCGATGAATCTGAAAACCGCATAGGAACAAAGTCAGTAATACCGCTATTAATAGCCCAGCGGTTAACCGGGGTGGCATAACTGGTGCCACCGGTGAGCTTGCTTTGGATATCAGGAGCAATTATGTCAAAGCAGCGTACATTCAAGGCATCGATATATAAAATATCTTTCAATTCATCTTCCTTTATTTTACGCGCCAGAGCAGATACCAACGCCGGCGGCAGTCCATTGCCCAGAGGGGAAATCACCTTATCGCCGTTTTGGATATAATTCTTAATGGCTTCGTCAGGCGCGGTCAGTTTTTGCTTATACATCTCCTGCCAACGATTCATACATCTCCCTCCTAATTGTGATTAAACCGGGGGTTGAGGCTATTTCAGCAGAAGCTGGGCAGCTATATTCTTGTTGATTTCACTGGTGCCCCCGCCGATGGAAGCCAGCTTCCAGTCACGGAAAAACCTTTCTACCGGATAATCTTTCATTAACCCATAACCACCATGGATTTGAACGGCCTCATCAGCAACGAAACCTACCAGT
>JAKPGY010000088.1 GCA_029550685.1 Bacillota bacterium | reverse complement strand
TTCCAGGGCATCTCTTTCTAGCATAAAGGTATTGCCATCCTCATCTCTTACTACCACAACTGGCTGATAAGGATCATCCAAAACTATCTCCAACCGGCCATATTTTTCTGTTTCGATTACATCAACATCACTATCTATACCATCCAGATCCTGGATTATTTCGCTCATAATATCAGCTTCTGCTTCTGTTTCAACCGGTGTGGTATCTGTTTCTGTTTTAGGGGCAGGAGTTATTTCTGGTTGAGGTGTTGTTTCGATTTCAGGAGCAGGAGTTTCCACTACCGGCTCTGTTTCTATCTGTGTTTCCACCTGTGTTTCTTCTACTGGAATAGTTACAGTTTCCTCAACTGTTGTTTCTGGTGCCAGTTCTGTCTGGACCTGTTGCTGCAAAGTTTCCTGAATATCCTGCATAACCTGTATATCCTGCTGTAACCTGCCTAATTCCTGTCTTAACTGTGCTTCAATACGGGCCTCTGCAATACCGGGAATACCCTCCATTACTGCACCAACAAGGGCAGCATCCGGTACTCCCTCAAAAGTCTTAACAAGGAAGTCCATGAAATTCTCTGGCCTATCCTTGACTTGTGTGAGAATATCTGCCAGGTTTTCTACTGTCTGGGCTCCGCCTTCTTCGATTGCACCCTCAACAAAATTCCTGACTACCGGTTTAATTGATTCAACAAATCCCTGTTTTACCTGGTCTCTTACTGCTTTATTTTCAAATATGTTTCTAAAGTGCTTTCCAGTACCAATGAAATGCTCGAAAGCCATTTCTGCCAGGCCGGTTACTACCGCATTAAACTGCCTGGCATCCGGTGTTATATCTGCATCCTCTAACTCCATATATTTTCCGCCGGCTGCACTGGCACCGATTACACCTATACCGGCACTAGGGGCTCCAATTGCTGCGGCAGTAGCAATAAACAGGTACTGCGGCAGGTTTTCTGCTATGGCATAAGACAACTGTTCTCCTGCCTGGAGGAAATTACCCTCTATTAAGTTTTGTACTATACCTTTATCAAACTCCTTCATTGGAGTAAGTTCTGC
>JAKPGY010000087.1 GCA_029550685.1 Bacillota bacterium | reverse complement strand
ATCGCATATATCAATAAGCCTGAAACACACCTGGAGTATTCCTTCTCTGTTATCGTCATTCTCCATAAAACTAAATAAATGTAGGGGGCTTATTGGGAGAATATCATCCTTTTCCGCTAATTCCCTGCAGATAGTGTCTACTCGCTTTTTGTTCCCCTTCGGGTCGTCTTTGTAGGGGTGAGATATAAAAACCCTTTTCATTCAGCCAACACCGCCTTTTGCCCCGTGAAGTTTTCCCACCGTTTGATTATGACATCACAGTATATCGGGTCCAACTCCATCATGTAGCAAGTACGGTTTAACTGTTCACATGCTATTAATGTTGATCCTGATCCACCGAATAAATCAAGAACGATATCTCCGGCCTTACTACTATTCTCTATCGCCTTGGAACACAGAGCCACAGGTTTCATTGTCGGGTGTTCTCTGCTTGCCATCGGCCTGTCAATCTGCCATACCGTTGTTTGCTTACGATCACCATAGAATTTATGCGCTGCACCTGGCTTCCATCCATACAGTATCGGCTCATGCTGCCATTGATAGTCCTGCCGGCCCATTACAAAGTGCTGCTTGACCCATATAATGCATTGTTTAAGGTCCCAGCCAGCCTCTTTGAATGCGGTCCGAAAATTCAAGCCTTCTGAATCGGCATGACAAACATATATAGGCGCTCCTGCCTTGGATGCCTGGGCCATATTCAGAAATGCCAACGTAAGGAAATGCCGGAAATTATCGTCCTTCATTGAATCGTTCTTGATAGTCAGTGCATCCTTGGTCTTGCCGGTATAATCCACGTTGTAAGGCGGGTCTGTGAATATCATATCTGCAAGCTGGTTTTCCATTAGTTTAGCAACTACTGTTTGATCTGTTGAGTCTCCACATAATAGACGGTGCCTTCCCAATAGCCACAAATCACCAGGCTTAGTTACCGGTTCCTCTGGCGGTTCAGGTGCTTCATCTTCTGTTACCTCTTCAGGAATGTGTAGTTGTGTTATTAGATCTTCTATCTCGTCAATATCAAAACCAGTAAGCTCTAAATCAATTTCTCCGGTGTCTAACTCTTGTAGTAAATTTTTCAGTTTCTCATAATCCCAATCTGTTTCATCTTGTAATCTATTATCCGCTACAAGATAAGCCTCAGCCTTTTCACCTTCCAACGGCAAATAAATAACCGGCACTTCACTGATGCCAGCTTTTTCTGCAGCTTTTAACCTTGCATGTCCCGCTAGAATGTACCCTTCTTTTGATACTAATATCGGGTTAGTCCAACCGAATTCTTTTATACTCCGTTCTAACTTTTCTATTGCACTGTCTGGATGTACTCTTGGATTTTTCGGGTGAGGCCTTAGCTCGCTTATTTTTACTGTTTTAACCTGCACTTAACTTCACCGCCTTCTGCCCTGTGAGTTGCTCCCATCCCACCAAAACGATATCCACATACTGCGGCTGCAGCTCTGTCCCGTAACACACCCTCTTTGTTTTCTCTGCAGCTATAAGAGTAGAACCTGCTCCGAGGAATGGGTCAAAGACTGTATCCCCTCGTAAAGTTGTTAGCTTTATAAAAAACTCCGGCAGTCCTACAGGATACATTGCCGGA
>JAKPGY010000046.1 GCA_029550685.1 Bacillota bacterium | reverse complement strand
TTTCGTGCAGCTAATGCCCATTTCTGGTAATCACCGGCGGCCTTCTTGATTTCATCTATCTCCTTGGCCATCGGCTATCATCCCTCATTGGTTTGATTCTGTTTCTGACTCTGATTCTGGTTTAGATTCAACACCTTTTCTATATCCTGCAATTGGTCAAGTAATCCTTCCGTATCTTCCAGCCTGCTTCTTAAATACCATGACTTGATAATTCTTTCTCTTTCCCCGGGCAGTTCCGGGTCATCGGTAGCATACTCCTGCATGGTATCAATGTACTGCGCCAGCAGGTCCACAGCAGCATCCCAGCTGATGAAACCGCCAAGCAAAGCCGTATTAAGTGCGTTGACCAAGGTATAGATGGTATCTGCATACTCTTTTTCATCCCGCTCGATAACGGCATCCCAGGTGATTCCTGCATCGTAGCTCTCGAATTTCTTTCCGGTAATCTTGCTATGCATAACTAGCAACATCCGAGCTAAGGTCTGCCAGTTCTCTGTCACCATTTCACGTTTTCTCGCTACCCTGCGGATGAGCAAAGGCATTTGCTCTTTTACACTGGCATGACTGCTGGGAGTATGTACCCCGAAGGCAAACTCAGGGACCTCGGAAACGTCAACAATGCAGTAAAAGAGAAGCTTCAGTAAAGATTCTGCATCGCCAATTGTCGATTGCGCCTCAATAAAACTAGCATCTTCTTCATCTGTGAAAATAAGTAACTCATGGCCTTTCAAATCGATGTTTACCTGTTCGCCTCTCTGGATTGCTTTAAGCGCTTCTGGAAAATTATTTTGCAAGAAACTTTGTACATCTTTGAGTTTCAATTTTAACCTTGGGGTGCTATGCATCTTTGACCCTTGCATAGCGTGAAGCATCACGTCATGGTACGCCTTTAAGTAAGGCTCCACCGCCTCCAGTTCACTTGTGCCATATAGCTCTGTTTCCTCCGGCTCGTTCTTGAAGTGAATAATCGGAATAAACCCCCAAGGGTTAGGACGTATTTCACTAGTCAGACCTTCCGGAGCGTCACCTTCAACTTTTAGTATAACGCTGTCGGCAGTAAACTTCTGCAAGACAGTATATTCTTTTTCCTGTCCTTCTTCGTCCTTCCACTTTGCCCGGGCCTTAATCGTGTATGCCTTTGGCCTCCTGGTAATCGGGTCAAGCTCAATATCCGCTATCTGCTCTGGCGGAATGATAATAAAATCAATCCGGTTTTCTTCATCTGGATAAAGCGAGTCATCGTTCTCCAGATTGGCCAACATCACAAAGCAGTCCCCGTCTCTTAAGCTAAGCTGGTGAGTTCGCTGCATCCGGCTAACCCAGCGGCTTATGTGTTCGTCTATGACCTCCTGGGCCTCTTCGTCTTGACAACGGAAACGAGGTACCCCCATAAAACCAGCCAGAGTGTTTATGATAGGCTTCGCAAACCCAGCCCCTAACTTATAGTCATCATGGGTATTGTGATACAGCTGCCGGGCAAGCTCATAGTCTACCCTGGTGCTGTTAAGCACATATGGCACGTTCCAGCTGCCGCCAATAAGGCTACCAAATTTGCCGAATACTCCCTGCCTTAATTTCGATATTTCACCGACGGCTTTTTTGAGCCAGCCTTGTTTAGCCATATAGTTTCGCACCTCTCAGTAGCTCTACTCCGTGCATGTTATACCCCACCATATCATCTTCCAATGCATACCTTACAGCGTCAATGGAGTGATTGTCTTTGTCTGGGAATTTGTCCTTGACCATTCCACTTCTGTCTGTTTCCAACGAGTAATTAATAAATTCTTTTGCGGCTAATGGACAACGCAGAGGGTCAATGATAATAGCCTCAAGGTCTTGCAGCCATTTGATTCCAAATTCTACTGAACCCGGGCCTTTCTTCGCCGCAACTACCCTGATGCCATAGCTTCTCAACTCATCAATGGATTTCGGTTCTGCACTATCTGCGACGGTGATTACATCGTGGTATTTTTGAATTTTCATCGATAACATACGATTGGACAAGTTCAATCCGGCAACTTCTGCAAATAAGTATAACCGGCGTCTTGTACTATCATAATGCATACGTTCAAAACAAGCCGGGTGAGCTGCATAACCAAAGTCCAATCCCTGACGTATTCGGTCAAACCGTGCAATTTGTTCATCGGTAATGGTT
>JAKPGY010000042.1 GCA_029550685.1 Bacillota bacterium | reverse complement strand
GATCGCCACGTCGCTACGCTCCTCGCGATGACATACCAAAAGGCCATCTTATGTGTCATTGCGAGCCCCGGAGGGGCGTGGCAATCTCGAACGTCTAACTGCTAAAAGACTTCTTTGACAGTCTGAAACCGCGCCGGAGGGCGCGGTTTTTACTATTCAAATGCGGGATATTATTCCACCTTGAAGTGCTGGATGAGTATTCTTAGTTCTTCAGCATCTTCCGCTAATTCTCTAGCTGCGTCGGTGATCTGGGGCGCTACCTGAGCAGATACTTCACTACTCTGGGCAATTTCCTGTGCTCCGGCAGTCGACTGTTCCATGGTAGCCGCAGTAGACTCGATAGCTTTGTTGATCTGGTTCATTGAATCCAGGACCTGTTTTACACTTTGGCTGACTTTATCAGTCAGCTGCGCCATAAGATCGCTGTCTTCCCTGTATTGTTTGCCGATTTCTACCATCTTGCTATAATCATTTACCACATCATTATTAATAAAATCCAGCAAGTCGTTGGAATGATTTATTAAGACTTTAATAGCGTCCTGTACCTGAGTGGTCAGGTTTTGAATTCCACCTACGGCAGCTGCCGAATCTTCAGCCAACTTGCGTACTTCCTCAGCAACCACTGCAAATCCCCAGCCTTGCTCACCAGCCCGGGCAGCCTCAATAGCAGCATTTAAGGCCAGCAGAGTGGTTTGATCCGCAATTCCAGCAATATTTTGGGCCAATCCCGAAATTTGATCTACTACTTTAGCTTCATCGATAGCCATCAGCAATTTTTGTTTTATAGTTTCATATATTCCAATAGTAGATTGCTGGGAGTCTTGAGCGTTCTGCTGAACCTGCAAGGCCCGCTGTTCAATATCCTTAGCATGACCATGTCCTTGTTGGGCTTCTTCATTGACTTCATGCAGAGCTATTTTGAAAAGGTTACGTCAAATTTTCACAAATAGTTATTATATTCCTAATTGTTATTTTTGTTTCGACAGTAATGTTACCTTATCCTGTAAATTCCATAGAAAAATTTGTATTTCGTTTATTGGAATTTGGTAAAACCATTGTATGTAGCAAACAGCATTTAATAAAACAAACTACGCCATGGAATGGCGTAGTTTCAGACTGTCAAAGAAGTCTATTAATGGTTAGAAGTTCGAATCGAGTAGGGTGCAGCTGCAGTAGCTTGCTGCAGCAACATCCCTCTCACAGAACCGTACGTACGGGCCTCGTATACGGCTCCTGGCAAACCTTATCTTTC
>JAKPGY010000041.1 GCA_029550685.1 Bacillota bacterium | reverse complement strand
CGCCACGTCGCTACGCTCCTCGCAACATTAGCCGTGAGCGATAGCGAACATCGGTAGTGCCGGAACGGCCGATGACATACCAGAAGGCCATCTTATGTGTCATTGCGAGCCCCGGAGGGGCGTGGCAATCTCGAACTTCTACCATTAATAGACTTCTTTGACAGTCTGGGGCTGATACTGTTCAGGTATCAGCCTTTTTTTATGCAAATTTAAATCTTTTCCTTCAATCCACCCTGTATTTTGCGGGTGGGTTTTATTTCTTGTCAAACCAAGCTAATAGATATTTTACCATATATAGGTGGGTAATTATAGCGGAACAAGTTGGAATCAGGCAGATAAGCGGGATAGGCATAATGATATGAAAGTATTTTGGAAATGACTAATAATAAGTCGGTTCAAATAGAGGCAGGGCGTTGATGTACAGGAGGACGGGCTTTGCATTAATTCATAAAAACCCATTACAATCGGTTAGTGAAAGGAGTGATACTATTAATATTCTCAGATCACGAATTATTGCGATCATTATTGTAGCAGTTATTATAGTTACTGTACCTGTACAACTGGCTTTGGCACTCCTGGGAGACCGTACTCTTAGAATGGGAGACCATGGGGAAGATGTTCAGCAACTGCAACGCGACCTGGGATATTTAGGATATCCGGTGGGCCAAGTGGATGGCATATATGGCTGGAATACCTTTCAAGCGGTAAAAAGCTTTCAAGCGGATAGTGGGCTGACGGTGGACGGAATTACCGGTAAAACCACAGCCCAACAGGTGATTAAGCAGGTAAGTACACCGCCAAAAACCGATTCCAGCACAGTCAGTAATGCTGGCAATGATACGGTCAATCCTTCCCGGGGTGGCTCATTTTGGACCCTATCCCAGGGTGACATCTATGATTTAGCCAGATTGGTACATGGTGAAGCCCGGGGTGAATCCTTTGAAGGTAAAGTAGCCATAGTGGCTGTGGTACTTAACCGATTAGAATCGAACAAGTTTGGCAACAGCGTTAAACAGATTATTTTTGAACCGGGAGCATTTACTGCGGTAAGTGACGGACAGTTTTATATGGAACCGGACGAGAGCAGCTACCAGGCGGTTCAGGCGGCTTTGCGAGGATGGGATCCCACCGGCGGAGCTATATACTACTGGAATCCGGCTACAGCCACCAATAAGTGGGTTTGGAGTCGACCTATCATCAATCAAATAGGCAAACACGTTTTTGCCAAATAAGCAAAGGGCCTGAAATCAGGCCCTTTCAGCGTGTCAAAAAAGCTATCAGAAGTTGGATATTTGAGATTGCCACGCCCCTTTCAGGGGCTCGCAATGACCCAAACGATGGCTTCCGGTTCTGTCATCAGCCGTTCCGGCACTACCGATGTTCGCTATCGCTCACGGCTAATGTTGCGAGGAGCATAGCGACGTGGCGATCTCTTTAAATGGACTTCTTCGACAGTCTGAAAGGGCCTGAAGTCAGGCCCTTTATTCGCTTATTCAGGTTGTTGAGCTTCCCAGAGGTTATAACCACCGCTGATATTTAAGACGCGGTAATCCAGTTGTTTGAGAATACGCGCGGCTATATAGCTGCGCAAACCGGAATGGCAATATATTAGAATCTCTTTATCCGCTGGTATTTCGTCCCGGCGGAGGCGCATTTCGTCTAACGGTATATGATAGGATTCTGGTACCTTGCCTCGAGCCACTTCTTTGGGGGTACGAACATCAAGTAAAAAAGCACCCTTAGCAACCCGTGCAGGTACTTCCGGCCAGTGAATAACCTCCACATCCCCATTTACTAGATTAGCGGCCGCATAACCAGTCATATTAACCGGATCCTTGGCCGAAGAAAAAGGCGGAGCATAAGCCAGTTCCAATTCCTGCAGGTCAAATACTGTCATACCGGCACGCAAGGCGGTGGCTATTACATCAATGCGTTTATCAACTCCCTCATATCCCACGATTTGAGCTCCCAGCAATTTGCCTTCCCGGGGCGTAAATAGCAGTTTTATGGCCATGGGCATTGCCCTGGGGTAATAAGCAGCATGAGAATTGGGATTGGTATGAATGGCCAAGTAAGGAAGTCCCAAAGCCTGAAGACGTTTTTCATTTAACCCGGTTACGGCGGCGGTCATTTGGCCAAATTTTACAATGGCAGTTCCCTGAGCTCCGTTATAGGAGGTTTTCCGTCCACATATATTATTGGCAATTATCCATCCCTGCCGGTTGGCGGGTCCTGCCAGGGGCAGCAGCATTTCATGTCCAGTTTGAAAATCCTTGATTTGAATAGCATCTCCCCCAGCATATATATAAGGATCTGAAGTCTGCAGACACTCGTTCACCAGTATGCCGCCGGTAGAGCCAATGGCCAATCCAGCTTCCCGAGCCAAAGATGTCTCCGGTTTTACTCCCACACCCAGTATAACCAGATCAGTTTCAATAGTGCTGTTATCATCCAATACCACTTGTTGGACATGCTCTTCTCCTTCCAACCGAACAGCCCTCCGGTTGAGAAGCAGGTTGATGCCAATATTTCTTATGTAGCGATGCATAAATGAGGCCATCTCTGGATCAAGAGGCGGCATTACCTGGGCAGAAGCTTCCAGTATAGTGACATCGATTCCCAGATAGTTTAGCATATCAGCCATTTCCAGACCGATAAACCCGCCCCCGACCACTACAGCTCGGGATGGTTGGTTTTCCTGCACATATTCGCGGATAATATCGCTATCGGGAATGTTGCGCACTGTAAAAACATTGGTTTTATCCAGACCTTCCAGGGGAGGAGCAACAGGAATGGAACCCGGGGTCAGGATTAAGTAGTCATAACTCTCCTGGTATTTCTTGCCCGATAATAAGTGATGGACTTCTACCAATTTTTGTTGGGGTAGTATCCGGGTAACTTCACTCCAGATACGTACCTCGATATCAAAGCGCTCCTGCATTGTCTGAGGGGAAAGGATTAAAAGATTGTTCCGCTGGGGTATAACACCTCCCACATAATAAGGCAAACCGCAGTTGGCAAAGGATATATATTCTCCTTTTTCAAACAATATGATCTCAGCTTTCTCATCCAGCCGGCGCAGACGGGCTGCCGCACTGGCTCCGGCTGCTACCCCGCCGATAACAACTACTTTATTAGCCATACCATGGATCCCAGCCCCAGCGGTCCTATAATGCTGGTCTGAAATCCTCTCACCTGCCTTGCTATTCATTTTCTATATTATAAGTTATATTTTTTTAAAAGCAGAAGTTAGGGAATATTATATCCAGCAGGAGCAGATGTGACGGGGAAGCGGTGCCACAGGCCGCGAGAATGAAAATACCCTCTCAGACGTAGCGGAAGCTTTAGCCTCCCAGCGGAAGCTAAAGCTTCCGCTACGGCTCAGGTGAGAGGTATTTTTACAGTAATTATCACGTGAATAAAAGGCCACGATAAACGAAAGCTTGAACCTGTCATCGCGAGAAGCGAAGCGACGCGGCGATCTGTTAATTCAAATCGTTAGTTGACTAGAGATTGCCACGCGCTGGCGCGCTCGCAATTATCACCTGCTGCGCAGACCACGATGGACGAAAACATAGGGCACGGCTTGAGCAGGAGTATTAGCCGGGCGAGTGACGTACGACGAGCCGTTGCCACCCACGTCGAAACTGAGGGCTGCGAAGTGGAGCGAGAAACAGGATGTTTCGAGCAGCGAGGACTGAGTGCATGGAGACAAATTCTTAAGCGGTCCGCTTCGCACCGAAGCAAGCCGATGTGTTGCAGGCGAGGAGTCCCGGAGCGAGTCGGCTAATACCCCTGGATCCCTGCTAAACTCTTGCCAAGCCGTAGTTGGCTTAGATTGGCGTAGAGATTGCTTCGTCACTGCGCTCCTCGCAATGACAATTAAGGAATTCCCTTTTTTCTGCGATGACGGCGAAGGCCGTTTTCACAGCAATGGTTTATTAACAGGGGTCAAGGGCATTTTAGAAACTGACTTGATTATTAATCGGGCCTAGAATCATAATAAATAGTATAGAGTTTTTTAATGAATGAAAATGGAGTTTTAGGTGTTATACAAGGTTTATGGTGAAGATGATGAAGCCTTTTCAGTTGGCAGCCAGAGAGAACAAAAAAGAAGATACCATTATCCAGGTAACAGGACCCGGCAGCTCGGTTAAGATAGGGGAAGGCTACTGCACTATTATTGCCGGACCATGTGCAGTAGAAAACCGGGATGATTATATTGAATTGGCCCAGTTCTTAGCCCACTCAGGAGCCCATCTGCTGAGGGGAGGACTTTTCAAGCCCCGGACCTCGCCTTATTCTTTTCGCGGTCTGGGCAAAGAGGGTTTGGACATACTGAAGGAAGCCCGGTCAGCCACCGGCTTGCCGGTCATTACCGAAGTAATGGATGTCCGTGACCTGGATTACCTGGTAGGAGAAGTGGATATCTTGCAGGTAGGAAGCCGCAATATGCAAAACTATGCTTTGCTGGACCAATTGGGACAGATTAACACGCCTATATTATTAAAGCGGGGGTTGGCGGCAACCATCGAAGAATGGCTGCTGGCGGCTGAGTATATTTTAGCCCGGGGAAATGGACAAGTTATATTATGTGAGCGGGGGATTCGTACCTTTGAGCCCTATACCCGCAATACCGTGGATATCGGAGCCGTAGCCCTGGTGAAAAACCTGTCCCACCTGCCTGTCCTGGTTGATCCTAGTCATGCCACCGGCAAATGGGATATGGTGATTCCGGTTGCCAAAGCAGCCATAGCCGCCGGAGCTGACGGGGTCATGGTGGAAGTACATCAGAACCCTGATTATGCATTGTCCGATGGCAAACAGTCGCTGACTCCAGACAACTTTCGTAAAATGCTGAAACAGGTTACTGACATCGCCAAATTAGAAGGTAAGATCATGAATACAGAGGAAAAGATGTAATTTATGTAAAGAAGAAGGCATGATGATGGAATCATTAAACGAGATCGTTATCATACTTGGGCTTGCAGTAGGGGTCATATTCGTATGTTCTCGACTAAAGATTCCTTCTATTGTAGGCTTTCTTCTCACTGGAATAATGGCTGGGCCTTATGGTCTTGCTCTCATCGAATCGTCTGAACAAGTACACGTGACGGCTGAAATTGGGGTAATCTTCCTGCTTTTCAGTATCGGTCTGGAGTTTTCTTTTCAAAGTTTGCGGGAAATTAAAAAGACTGTTCTGCTGGGAGGCGGTCTGCAAGTATTACTTACAGTAGTCTTTACCGAAGTAATTGCCAGGTTTATGGGAATGCCTGTTAATCAGGCGATTTTTCTGGGATTTTTAGTTTCTTTGAGCAGTACCGCTATAGTATTAAAACAGCTTGGTGAGAAAGCTGAAATGGATACACCCCAGGGGAAAATAGACCTGGGAATCCTGGTTTTCCAGGATATAGCTGTTGTAGCTATGATGCTGTTTACTCCATTACTGGGAGCCGGAACAGCCGAAATCCAGTCACCCCTTTACATTCTCGCCAAAACGGCCGGCGTTATTGTACTGGTGATAGTGCTGGCTATGTACGTAATCCCCCCGCTTTTGTACCAAATCACCCGAACTCAAAGCCGGGAATTATTCCTTCTAAGCATTATACTGATCTGTTTTGCGGTTGCCTGGCTTACTTCCAGCGCCGGATTATCACTGGCTCTGGGAGCATTTCTGGCTGGGCTTATTATTGCCGAATCCGAATACAGCCATCAGGCCATGGCCAATATTATGCCTTTCATTGATACCTTTACCAGTATTTTCTTCATTTCCATCGGCATGCTGCTCAACCTGCAGACCATGGCGGAAAATCTGGCCCTAGTTGCTGTTTTCACTATACTGTTGCTATTTATCAAAAGTCTGGTCGCCTTGTTGGCCACCATTGTCCTGGGGTATCCTCTGCGAACCGCTATTATAGTCGGTTTTAGCCTCAGCCAGGTTGGAGAATTCTCGTTTATTCTGGCTCAGACCGGCATTGACAATGGGTTGCTGGGTGGCAACCTCTACCAGGTCTTTCTAGCTGCTTCCATCTTAACCATGATGATGACTCCATTTTTAATGAATTATGCCCCGCGTATAGCAGACGCTGTATATCGCTGGCATCTGCCCGAAAGGCTAAGAAGCGGGATATTGCCATGGTGCAGTGAAATCGAGGAAAAGGTGCCAATGAACGACCATTTGATTATTGTGGGGTTTGGTATTAATGGCAGAAACCTTTCCCGAGCAGCATGTTATGCGGGAATTCCCTATGTTATTCTAGAGATCAATGCTGACACGGTTAAAAAGGAGAAGGAAAACGGCGAACCCATTTACTATGCAGACGCTACCCATGAAGTAGTCTTAGATGCTGTAAATATTGAATCTGCCCGGGTTGTGGTCATAGCTATATCGGACGCTGCGGCAACCCGCCGAATCATTAATACCATCAGGAGGATCAATCCTACTGTCTATATAATAGTGCGAACCAGATTCGTATCAAATGTCCAAGATTTGTATGAACTTGGTGCCAGTGAAGTAATTCCGGAAGAATATGAAACCTCGATTGAAATCTTTGCCCGGGTGCTTAGTCGCTATCTTATACCGGAAGATGAAATAGAAAATTTCATTGACCAGGTGCGGAAGGAAGACTATGAAATGTTTCGTACCCGTTCACGCAATGCTGCCCGGGAGATGCCTTTGCACCTTAGCGGGGTCGATATAGCAACTGTGCGGGTAGAACCTGGTTACCTTGCCAACGGGAAGTGTTTGGCCGAAATCGACTTACGTAACAAATTGGGACTAACAGTGTTGGCAATCTATCGAGAAGACAAAGTAATTTCCAATCCTGGTGGTAATGATATTGTTAAAAGCGGAGATAAATTAATTGTCATTGGTGAGCCGGAAAAGCTTCGGCAGGTTATCAAACTTATGACAAACGAAAACCATGCCGATCAGCCGGCTAGCTGATATGGAAAATAAAGGTAATATCACCCTGTAGCTGGAGGATATTGTTACCGGGTGTTTTTTCTTGTCATTGGTACAAGCATAGCGGTACAATTAGAAAAGTAAGTGCGAGTTTCAGGCACAGAATTCAAGATGATGCAGAGGGAGGCGGAGCTGTTGTTGAGTTGGAGAAGAAAGAACTATTTTGTTCTGATTGCCCTAGTGCTCATACTGAGCCTGGCGGCAGTGGGATGCAGTGGATCTGGGCAGCAGGATGCCGACAAGAATGCCGGAAAGAATGCAGCCGATTCCGATGTAATCAAAATCGGAGTATTTGAACCATTGACCGGGACCAATGCTGCTGGCGGCCAGATGACTCTGGAAGGTATTGAACTGGCCAAAGAAATGTATCCAGAAATACTGGGTAAGAAAGTTGAACTGGTTGTTGTTGATAACAAGAGTGAGAAACAAGAAGCTGCCAATGCCGTGGAAAGACTGATCACTCAGGAGAAAGTCAACCTGATTATCGGCAGTTACGGTAGTTCTCTGTCCATGGCCGGCGGTCCGATTGCCAAGCGGGAAGGTATCCCGGTTATTGGGTGTTCTCCCACCAATCCAGCTGTTACCCTGGACAATGAATATTATTTCCGGGTTTGTTTCATTGATCCCTTCCAGGGCACAGTTATGTCCAACTACGCTACCGATACACTGGGTGCCAAAACTGCAGCTATAATCCAGGACGTACAGCAGGATTATTCTGTGGGACTTAGCAGTTACTTTGAAAAGGCATTCAAAGCCACCAATGGTGATGCATCCATCGTGGCGAAAGTCAATTACAATACAGGCGACAAGGACTTTTCCGCTCAGTTAACTGAAGTCAAATCCAAGAATCCAGATGTTATTTTTGCTCCCGGAAACTTCCTGGAATGCGGTATTCTAGTGGCTAAAGCCCGGGAGATGGGCATAAACGTACCAATTCTGGGCGGAGATACCTGGGAAGCTGAAGAGTTTTTGAATCAGGTAGCTAATTACCAGGATATTTACTTCAGCACCCACTTCACAGCTGAAGAACCGGTAACCGAAGTGTCCACCGTTTTCCTGGACGCTTTTGCCAAGAAGTATCCTGACAAGGAAGTCAATGCTTTCGCAGCCTTGGGATATGACACCTATATCTTAGCCAAGGATGCTATCGAAAGAGCCAATTCGGCAGAACCGCAGGCCATTCGTGATGCTCTGGCCGAAACCAGCGGATTTAAGGGAGCTACGGGTATAATAACCCTGGATGAGAATGGCGATGCTACCAAAACTGCGGTTATCAAGAAAGTTGAGGGTGGCAAGTTTGTCTATGAAGCCAAGGTAGATCCCAAATAATAATTGAATTTGCGCATACTCCCCTTCAGACTTGAGGGGGAGTATGTCTTTGTAAAGTCACAGTATTACAAATCCTGCTTAAACAGGAAGTTCATCACAAGGAGTGGGTTTGGTTGTCCCTCGACGTTTTCCTGCAAAACGTGGCCAACAGTATTACTCTGGGCAGCCTGTATGCATTAATAGCCATAGGCTACACCATGGTCTATGGTATTATACGGCTGATTAATTTTGCCCATGCAGATTTACTAATGGTGGCCGCTTATATAGCTTTTTATGGAATATTGGTATTTACCCTGCCTTGGTACGTTTCTTTTGCCATCGCGATAGTATTAACCACCCTGCTGGGAGTAAGTATTGAACGGGTAGCCTATCGCCCGTTGCGCAGCGCTCCCCGCATCTCAGTATTGATATCCGCGATTGGGGTCTCGTTTTTGCTGGAGAACCTTGGGATTGTGGCCTTGGGTGCCAGGCCCAAACCGTTTCCCCGTCCCGATGATCTTGTATGGAACATCCAGATAGGTAATATATCATTTTTATCACTAACCATTATTATTCCGGTGGTTACCATAATATTGCTGGTAATGGTTACTTATATGGTGAAAAAAACCAAAATGGGCATCGCAATGCGGGCGGTCTCACGCGACTTTGAAACTTCCAGCCTGATGGCTGTTGATGTCAATAAAGTTATCGGTGCTACCTTTGCTGTCGGCTCTGCTTTGGCAGCAGTAGGGGGAATTATGTGGAGCATGCAGTATCCCCAGGTAGATCCTCTAATGGGTATGTTTCCCGGATTAAAGTGCTTTATTGCTGCAGTAATGGGAGGCATCGGCAGTATTCCGGGAGCTATGATTGGTGGTTTTGTACTGGGAATATGTGAAGTTATGCTGGTCGGTTTTATGCCCGAGCTATCAGGTTATCGTGATGCCTTTGCCTTTGTGGTTTTGATATTAATCCTGTTATTCAGACCGGGCGGAATTCTCGGTGAAAACGTAGTAGAGAAGGTGTGAGAGCATGGACAGGCACGCGAAATTGAAATTTATTTTAACGCTGGTAGTTGTGCTCCTCACCTTCGGAGCACTGTATATATTCCAAAATACAATGAACAGCTTTTATGTTCGGGTGTTAAATCTGGCCGCTATTTATGCCATACTGGCCTTAAGCCTGAATTTAATTCTGGGATTTACAGGGATGTTCTCCCTGGGGCATGCTGGATTTATGTGTATCGGTTCATATGTGGCTGCGATTCTTACTATGTCACCTGCCAGCAAGGAAATCATTTATTTTATGGAACCGATTCATCCGCTGCTGGCCAATGTTGAATGGCCTATATTACCGGCTATATTGCTGGGCGGACTTGTAGCTGCCTTCTTCGGTTTTCTTATCGGCTTCCCAGCTTTACGCCTGCGGGATGATTACCTGGCTATAGCCACCTTGGGATTTGCTGAAATTATTCGCATAATCGTTACCAACTTAATCCCCATAACCAATGGAGCCTTGGGGCTGAAAAATATTCCTTCTGTGGATAGTATGTTTGTTTATTGGGGCTTTGCTATTATTACTATTATAGTGTTAATGAGGATCATAAACAGCAGCTGGGGTCATGCTTTCAAAGCCATCCGTGACAATGAAATTGCTGCCCAGGCCATGGGTGTTAATATATTTAAGCATAAGCTGATGTCGTTTACAATTGGTGCTTTCTTCGCCGGTATTGCCGGGGCCCTTATGGCTTTCCTGATTACCTCCATTGACCCCACCATGTACCGGTTTACTTTTACCTTCCAGATTCTGCTGATTGTGGTGCTGGGAGGCATGGGCAGTCTGACCGGTTCAGTTATAGCGTCTATCATCTTTGCGATAGCTATGGAATGGCTGCGCTTTGTGGAGCAGCCTATGAACTTGTTTGGATTAGCCATACCCGGTATCCCCGGAATGAGAATGGTTATATTCTCAATTACCCTCCTGCTGGTGATCTTGTTCTATCGCCAGGGATTGCTGGGTACCCGTGAAATTAACTGGGAGTGGATTTTAAACCGGCTGGGTATTAAAAACTCCCTGAAAGTGAAACGGGGTGAAGCAAACTAATGGCAGAAATACTACGTACGGAACAACTTAGTATGGAATTTGGAGGTTTGCGAGCGGTATCCGATCTGGAGCTATCAATTTCCGAAGGAGAAATTATTGGTCTGATCGGACCAAATGGAGCCGGTAAAACTACTGTTTTTAATGTCATTACCGGGGTTTATCGCCCCACCACCGGAAAGGTGATCTTTGACGGCCGGGATATTACCGGATGGAGACCAGATCAGGTTACAGCTAAGGGAATAGCCCGCACCTTTCAAAATATTCGTCTTTTTAATACCATGAGTGTACTGGAAAATGTTATGATAGCCAAGCATGTACGCTTGAAAGCGACGCTTGGGGAAGCCATCCTGGGATTACCCCGCTATGGAAGACAGCGTCGACAGCATATTCAGGAGTGCATGGAATTACTGGCCAAGGTGCAATTGGATGATGTAGCTCATGAAAATGCTACTTCTCTGCCTTACGGGAAACAGCGCCGTCTGGAAATTGCTCGCGCTCTGGCCACTGAACCAAAACTGCTGCTCCTGGATGAGCCGGCGGCTGGCATGAATCCCCAGGAATCATTAGAGTTAATGGAATTTGTGGATCGTATTCGCCACGAATTTGACCTGACCGTATTTATGATTGAGCATCATATGGAAGTAGTCATGGGTATTTGCCAGCGGATCTATGTATTGGATTATGGTGTAAACCTGGCAGTGGGCAGTCCCGAAGAAATACAGAATAACGAACAGGTTATTGAGGCCTATCTGGGGGCGGTGGATACAGATGCTTAAAATTAAAGATTTACAGGTTTATTATGGGGGAATACATGCCTTAAAAGGTATTAGCCTGGAGGTACCAAAAAACAAGATCATCACCCTGATTGGTGCCAACGGAGCAGGAAAAAGTACTACATTGCGAGCAATTTGCAACCAGGTTCCTGCTGCTTCCGGCAAGATATATTTTGAAGACGAAGATATTACCGGATTACCCACCGTAGATATCATTAAAAAGGGGATTACCCTGGTTCCGGAAGGACGCCGCATCTTTTCCAATCTAACCGTCATGGAGAATCTGCAAATGGGGGCTTATGCCCGCAAAGATAAGTTCGGTATCAACAAGGATCTCCAGAAGGTGTTTGATCTGTTTCCCCGCTTGAAAGAAAGAGAATGGCAGGTAGCTGGTACTCTGTCAGGTGGTGAACAGCAGATGCTGGCCATAGGCAGGGCGTTGATGTCCCGCCCTCGTTTGTTAATGATGGATGAGCCCTCCCTGGGGTTGGCACCTTTGCTGGTTAGGGAAGTCTTTAGGATAATTATGGACATTCATAGCGATGGTATGACCATTCTGCTTATAGAACAAAACGCTACTGCTGCTTTGCATATTGCTGATTATGGTTATGTGCTGGAAACCGGGAATATAACCTTGCAGGGACCAGGACGGGAACTGGCTGAAAATGAACAGGTGAAAAAGGCATATTTAGGTAAGGCTTAATGCGAGTACCAACATGGGACGGTTTGGGGCGCCCCCTGAACCGTCCCTGTTTTATGTGTGCCCGGCATGGGTGCTGTCTCTAGGGTGAAAGTCCCGAACGACGAAGGTAGCAGTAGTCGTTAGCTTAAGGCAAGGGTGTCCACCGCGAGGTGGAATCTGAAGGAAGCCGGCGGCAAACCTCCGGCCCGAGG
>JAKPGY010000037.1 GCA_029550685.1 Bacillota bacterium | reverse complement strand
GGATTTACTGGCAAAGCCAAACCACTGCCCATAATTGGCAAATATCAGATTATAAAATAGTTTTACTTTTATCATTGCTGTAAATATGTCAATCAATAGGAAGAGGGATGATAATGTATAAGAAAACTATAGCTATCTTACTAGTTGTTATCATGATAGCTGCTGTGGGAGGCTGTGGAGTCAGGGATCAGGTTAGTGAAAAAATTACTGAAAAAGTAACCGAAGGGGTTATAAACAAGGCAATTGATGGTGAAGGTTCCGTCGACATCGATGGCGGTAAAGTAAGCATTAAAGGTGAAGATGGGGAAGAGTTCAGTTTTGGTGATACCGAATGGCCTGAAGATGGTGTTGCCAAGCTCATACCCAAATTCACTAAAGGCAAAATAACATCTGTGATGAATTCCAATGAGGTTTGCGGAATCATTATTGAGGAAGTTGAGAAGTCAGATTTTGATCAGTATTTGGAAGAAGTAAAAGATCAGGGCTTTACCACTGATCCGATAGAGTTTACCAGTGATACAACTGCATCTTATGTCGCCCAAAAAGATGAAAAAACCAGAATCTCTTTACAATACGATCTAGAAAACAAAATTATGAGTATCGGCGTCGAAGTCAGCGAATAAGGTTTAACCCAATCACGAAGGGAGAAGGATGCCCAAGCATCCTTGCTCCCTGAGTGTATTTATGCGCGGTATAACACAGTGCCTAATAATAGAGGCAAAATGCGGGGGAGAACACAGGCAAACTGATCTCCCCTGGAAAGTAGGGGGATATAAATGATTATGCAGAGGAAACTGGCTATATTGTTGCTAGTGTTAGTCTTCCTGTTAATGGGGGTTGCTCCAGTTCAGGCAGGGGGTTACCAGGGAGCCAGTCCGTGGGCGGTGCCGGAACTTGATAAGGCACTGGAATATGGGTTGATTACTGACCGGATACGCAATCAAATGAATGCTCCCATAACCCGGGAAGAATTTGCCGAGATCGCGGTAAAGCTTTATGAAAAAGGAACCGGAGATGTAGTTGAAGTAAGCAGTACCGGGGTGTTTACTGATACCAGTAATCCGGAGATCATAAAAGCTTATGAACTGGGTATTGTAAGTGGAACCGATGAGGTAAGGCGCCTTTTCTCTCCTCATAATTTGATTACCAGAGAACAGGTAGCCGCTATGATGTATAGAACCATCCAGGCTATGGGAGCTCTGAAAGAGGGGTATGCTGGTGCTGTTTTTATGGATTCGGATGAAATTTCCCCTTATGCCCAGGAAGCTGTGCATTACATGTGTGGATGGCAGCTGATCTTTGGCTCAGACTATCGCTTTCATCCAAAAGAGACATGTACCCGGGAGATGGCAGTTTTAATTGCAGTCCGGGTTTACGAAAGTGTTTTGGATAGCAGGGACTACAGCTATGATGATAATGGAGATGACTCCAGCTATTATGGTAATGGAGATGACTCCAGCTTTGATGGGGGCAATAACGATTACGATCCGGGAGATGATCCGGGTTACCAGATGCCAACTTCAGAGCTGCCCGATGATATGAGTGCAATGATTCCGCTTTTGCCCGATGCCCAGATAGCCTATGTAGATGAATGGGATGGGGGAGACGGCAGCGTAACTTATGGAACCAACTACAGTGTGAGCGATGCTATGAAATTTTATCGTGATCCACACTTGTATAGCCAATGCAAAAAGGTAGAGGAAGGCGATTTAGGAGGATTACCTGCGATATCAGTAGAGACAAATGGTTTGCACTATATAATCATAATTGCTGAGAATGACAGCGGCGAAGGGCCGCCCACCGTGGTGCGGGTAAGTGTTTATTGGCATATGTATATAGAAGGAGCACCAGAAATACCCTTGTTTCCTGGGAGTTGATAGGATTTCCCGGAAGATGCAAAAAGGGGGGGAGTGTTCCCCCTTTTTTATGTATATGTTCATGGTCATGGCTAAAATGAGTTTATTGGGCTGTCATTTATTTTCCGAAAGCGCAGTTGGGGTAGTGACAAACCGGGCATTCCTGACAGAGTCCTCCGTATCCCAGGCTGACTATCTGGGAGGGGTTTACGCGCTGACCGGAAAATATATAAGGAAGAATCAAGTCCAGACTGGTGGTGCGGTTAAACATGACACAGCCGGGAACCCCACATATGGGGACGTTGCCAAGATAGGCCAGCATCAGCATGGAGCCGGGCAGAACAGGTACCCCGTAGAAAACCACCTCAGCTCCGGTTTGTTTAATACCTGTGGGGGTCACGTCATCAGGATCTACCGACATACCGCCGGTAACGAACACCAAATCTGCTCCGTCATTAATAAACTTCTTTATCTGTGCCGAGATAAGTGACGCATCGTCCGGTACCAGTACCTGTCCCATAAATTCTCCCTGGTACGAAGCCAACTTTTGCTGTAGTACCGCACAGAATCCATCCTTGATTCTGCCGCTGTATACCTCATTTCCAGTGGTTACTATGCCAACCCGCAGGGGAATAAAGGGTTTAACACTGATTAGGGGACTGCTACTACAGCAGATCTGTTCTGCAGCTTCCAATTTTTCTTTTTCAATAGCAATGGGAATAACACGAGTACCTGCTGCTACCGTACCCGCTGCCACTGCCTGACTGCCATGCACAGAGGCCAGAACTATGCCCTCGATGCTGTTGATTTGCGCCAATCGCAAGGCATCAATTTCTAATAGGCCGCTGTATGCGACCTTCAGGCTCACTTTGCCCTGATTGGGTTCACCAAAAGTGATGCCGGGACCGCTGGCGGCTTTAGCCAAGCGCAGGGCCGCCTCATCTTCATGGATTAGGTTATCGGCATCTTCCCAGATGTAAACATGTTCTTTACCCAGGTCTCGCAGCATAGGCAGATCTTCAGTACGAACAATATGGCCCTTTTTGAAGGCGCGTACTTTTTCTTTACCAGGGACGATCCTGGTAATATCATGGCATAAGGCTAGACCAATGGAGTCATGTAAGGAAATCTTTTTCATAACTGTCCTCCCAGCGGTACGAGAATGCCTCCTAAACTGCCTCCACTCGGCAGGGCACATAGCGGTGCAGCGGGGTAGCAGTGAAAGGATCCCGGTGCGTATTTTTGGTTAACTTGTTGACATTAATTCCATAGATGTTTCCCTGATAATCCAAACCAAAACCATG
>JAKPGY010000238.1 GCA_029550685.1 Bacillota bacterium | reverse complement strand
ATCATGCGCTATATCCTCCACTACACCGAGCCGGGAGACATCGTCTTTGACGGTTTCTGCGGCACGGGAATGACCGGCGTGGCGGCGAGCTTATGCGGTGACCGCAAGGCCGTAGAATCCTTAGGCTACCGGGTACTGGATGACGGGACCATCCTCGATGAAAAAGGCCGGCCTTTTTCTAAGCTTGGAGCACGCAAGGCTATCTTAATCGACCTCTCCCCTGCCGCCACTTTCATTGCCTATAACTACAACACGCCGGTAGATGTCCGGGCCTTTGAGCGGGAAGCCCGGCGTATCTTAGACGAAGTGGAAAGAGAATGCGGCTGGATGTACGAAACGCAGCATGTGGTGGATGGGAAGGTGCAGAAAGACGCGAAGGGCAACCCCATCATGGGGAAAATCAACTACACCGTCTGGTCCGACGTGTTCATCTGCCTCAGCTGTTCCGGAGAGCTCGTCTTCTGGGAAGTGGCGGTAGATAAAGAAGAAGGTAGAGTCCGTGACGAGTTTCCCTGCCCCCACTGCGGGGCAGATCTCACTAAACGGACCCTGGAGAGGGCTACGGAAAGGGTGTACGACCGGGACATCGGGCAGACCATCACCCGCGCCCGCCAGGTGCCGGTGCTGATAAATTATTCGGTGGGGAATAAGAGGTATGAAAAAGAGCCCGACGATTACGACCTGGAGCTGATCCGGAAGATCGAGGTGAGCGAGATACCGTACTGGTATCCTACTGATGCGATGATGTTTAGAGGAGAGCAGTGGGGTGACACGTGGCGGGCTGGGTACCATTTTGGGATTACCCATGTTCACCATTTTTACACCAGGCGGAATTTGTGGGTGCTGGCGAGCTTAGTTAATCATGCCAAACCTTTATTAAAGCAGTTGTTTGTATTAAGCGCAGCTTTCTGGCACTTTACTAAGACGAGAAGATACCAACCGGTTAAACCAGGCGGAACACCGAACCTACCAGGAACACTTTATATTTCTTCTATTTTTGTGGAACTTTCTCCGTTTGATGGTCTTCCGCGTAAAATTCGCGATTGCACCAAAGCTAATAATGCTCGATGTAAGATAGTAGGAGAAATAGCAATAGCAACGGCAAGTGCAAGTCAAGTAGCTTGTAGAGATGCTAGCATAGACTACATCTTCACAGATCCGCCTTATGGTGGGAACTTGATGTATTCCGAGCTCAACTTCCTCTGGGAAGCCTGGCTCAGGGTTTTTACTAACAATAAGCCCGAAGCCGTTGAAAACAAAGTGCAGGGCAAAGGCCCCAGAGAATACCAGGAGCTCATGGAAAAGTGCTTTGCTGAGTACTACCGGGTCTTAAAGCCCGGCCGGTGGATGACGGTGGTGTTTCACAACTCCCAGAACCGGATCTGGAACGCCATCCAGGAGGCCATTATGCGGGCGGGCTTTGTTATTGCCGACGTGCGGACCCTGGACAAAAAGCAGGGGACCTTCAAGCAGGTTACTTCGACCACCGCGGTGAAGCAGGACCTGGTCATCTCCGCCTACAAGCCCAACGGCGGCCTGGAAAAGCGCTTTCAGCTTGAGGCAGGGACCGAAGAAGGAGTCTGGGATTTTGTCCGCACCCACCTCAAACAGCTGCCGGTCTTTGTGGAGAAAAACGGCAAAGCGGAGGTCATTGCCGAGCGGCAGAATTTCCTTCTCTATGACCGGATGGTGGCCTTCCACGTCCAGCGGGGAGTTGCCGTACCTATGGGGGCGGCGGAGTTTTACGCCGGCTTAAAACGGCGCTTCCCGGAGAGAGACGGCATGTACTTCCTCCCCGACCAGGTGGTGGAGTATGACAAAAAGCGCTTAACGGTGCGGGAAATCGAGCAATTATCCCTTTTTGTAACCGATGAAAAATCTTCCATCCAGTGGCTGCGCAGCGAACTCTCAAAGAAACCGCAGACATACCAGGAAATCCACCAAAATTCCTGCGAGAACTGCACAAAGCGCCGCACGAAAAGCTGCCGGAGCTGGCAGTGCTTTTAGAGCAGAACTTCCTCAAAGACGATCAGGGCTGCTGGTACGTCCCTGACCCCGGCAGGCAGTCTGACCTGGAGAAGATGCGCCAGAAGACCCTCCTCAAAGAGTTCGAAGAATACAAAGAAAGCAGGGGCAGGTTGAAAGTCTTCCGCACCGAAGCGCTCAGGGCGGGATTCAAGGCTTGCTGGGCTGCCAAGGATTACAAGACCATCGTCGAGGTAGCCAGGCGCATACCGGATACTGTCCTTCAGGAAGACTCAAGCCTCCTTATGTACTACGACAACGCCCTGATTCGGCTGGATGAATGATTTATCTGCCGGTGAGGTGTCGGTTTTGAGGCAGGACGGGGTGTGGCGGCCCGGTGATTGGGTCTGGAGCCGTGGTACGCGTTGGAACTCTTGCGTTTTCTGAAGGAGGTGAAAAAAGTGGGATTATTCCAATGCAACCATTTGCATGCTAGCGACAGATATTTCGAAGAGTTGCTGGCTGGCTCTTCGGATTTGGCCCTTCTAGGGGATATCGAGTTGAATCAAGAGGAACTTGACCACCTGGCTAAGTTGATCTCAAGCGAGTTAAAGAAGCCATATCCTGCTATTGAGAATTCCCTGAGTATCGCCATCTTTCTTGTTTGGATGGGTATATTGCATTACAGGGACAACTTTTGGGACCCGGTGTACGGGGCCCTTGAACTGCCTCAAACTCAGGTAAAATGGCAAAAGATCTTGGGAGAAACTTTTCTCAAGGTAGTTGAGAAGTATAAATTGGCAAAATTTGAAGGTAAATCGCGCTATATAATACCAATTCTGGCTCATGGCTATGTTCCGAATTCTTATCTCGACAGTTACTTCTCTGATGTGATAATGGCATTATTCATAGACCGCAGACATGCCGGGCTGACAGAAAACTGGGTGAACTGGGACGAAGTAAAACATATAGTGTCAAACTGGCGCAAGGAATATCTTACGTCTCAAGATTTGCAGGATCAACTTGCAGAACTTGACAACCGGGAAAAGTCTTTGGGTATTGCCCTAGAGCTGTGGAAACACAAGGATAAGTTAAAGAGGTTGAAGGTATTAAAAGCCAAAATTAAAAAATCTAATGAGTTAACTGAGCTATTGGACCTTCCAGAGAGATGGCTGGAGCAAGCTGAGGCAGAACGTAATAATTTGGAGCAAATTTGTAATTGGATGGAAAAAGCCCAGGAAATTGCTGAAACCAAAGAAGTTGGGCTTTCCAAACTCAATAAATATAATCAGAAAATAGCAGCTGCAGCTGTCCAAGTATTGGACTGCTGGGATGAAGGCTTAGCCATTCCTCTGTTAGAACTTTCAGTTGAATATGTTGAGAAATTAGTCAGAAAATCTCTTTCTGCTATCAGGGTGTTTACCGGTTCTTGGGGATGGCTATCGCGTTTAGTGCTGTGGCGGCGATATAAGCAGGCCATGGAAACCAAGCGTATGCTATCGGAATATCTCAGCAATTTACCCGTGCGAAGCCATCTTCTGGCAGAGCCATGGCCACTATTGCCTGAGAGCTTGCAGAAGGTTCAACAACTTTTGAAAGACCGTCGAGAAATTGAGAAGCAATTGGAGGACCTGGACAGAGCAGAGCGGGAAATCGCTGCAGGTAGGCATGGAATGGCAACCGTTTTTAAACAAGAACTCTTCCAATACAAGGACCGGTTATCCAAGGTCAAAGAAGAAATTGCTGGGTACAAAATGAAACTGATCAAGCTAGGTAAAGGTAACCTGGAGAACGGACTGGAGGAACTGATTCAACAGAGAAATATACGCCGTGAAATTGAGGCAATAAAAGGTAAAATACCCAGCCAGATTGATATTGATGTTTTGTTTGACTATTTGCCATTAATGGAGGAGTATCCTGATGAAGATTCGCTTCGTTCCGATCTGACCGAGACACGGAAAAAGAAATTAGAAGTGGAAAGGAAAATGGAACGGATCAAAAGGCCGTTGTATTCTTTGAATGAATCCACCCGCACTTTTCTAATACAGGGAGAGGACATATCAAACAAATTTGCATTTAATTCTCTATTGTTACTACAAAAGCTGGTTCAAGGCGAAGAAAACACTGACAGTGTTATTTTACCTTCCAGAATTGCCCGGTCTATGGAAAAATGGTGGCATCAGCAGGGAAAAAGCATGTTGGCTGCAGAACAACAGGCGTGGGGCTGGAGAGAGGCAGGAGAAATAACTTTTCGTCGACCGGTTGTCAAATTGGATACTCTTGAGCGTTCCCTTAAGGTTGAGCTACCTCAACAATCCGTAAAAAAGGCAACGAAGGCTGTGTTTATAATACGAGGAAAATCTGGGGCTGAATTGAAAAAGGATGTCTCAATAAATAGAACCAAAGATGACCAGTTTCAAACTGAGCCTGTGATTATAGAGCTAGAACAGCCTGAACCTGTATACAATTTCGAGTTCATATGTGGAGAAATCAACCGACGGTGGGAAATTACCGGTTTAGGTGGCGATAAATTATGCCTACTTTTCAACTCGCGGGGAGAGTTAATTGAAGGAGACCAGTTGCCGACAGGAGACGCTTACCTGGTTGCACCTGCTGGTAGCAGCATAAAACCCGTCCAGGTAGTTAAAGAACAAGAGCGGTTGACTGGTCACTGGTCCGCCTATGAATACTCATACGTGCATCTTGATGACACCGATTTTGTACTGATTGAGTCGAAAACTGGTGTATCCATTCTTAAACGGAAAGAACAGTTCGAGCCTAAGTTGTTAGCAGGCAATAGCATAACAGTTCTGAGGACCAAAGATAATACACCGATATACGTGGGCAAGCTGCCGGAACTGGTATTCTCGCTGTCTGATCCAGAGGAATTGTATCTATATGGAGTGCGGTTGGATTACCCTGGCGACAGTCTGTATCTACGTCTAGAGATCCTGAGAGAGGTGATTCGCGAAGGTAAGGATGTTTACGTGCCTCTAGCTGCTATTGTTGGAGATGTTAACGGGTTATGCACAGTATCTTTGATTCTCAGGCAGAGTGTTGTTTGGACTGAAAGTTGTATTGTAATTCCCAGCACTGAATTGCGTTTTGATCAGGACATTTACTATCCTCAAATGGGGAAAAAAGAAACAGGACAACTGAGGATTAGCTCCGAGTGTCCGTTTGATTTCTTGGCTCATCCGCCCGCGGTGTTAGTCGAGAGTTCTACTTATGAAGCACTGATCGAATTTGATACCCGACAACAGCAGCTTTCTGGGGAAATATGCTATTATGTGCAGGACGGGCAGAGCTTTAAACTTGAAATTTGCATAGATATTCCAAGTGTTCGCTGGCGAAAAGGAGAAACTGACACTTGGAAAACTGAAGTGGAAGAAATATGGCATGAAGACCTGGGAGAAATTCAGCTGCGATTGCCACCTTCCGTTTCAAGGCGAGTTACGTTGGCTTTGGAAGACCACAGACAAGTCATTCCGGGCCAGATTAAGCAGGAGCTAGTTGTCTTTAATCTACGGCAATTCAGTGATGCCCTCCGGGAAAGCACCCAAGCTGTTCACACTTTGTTACTTGCTTTTGAGGATAATCGCCTTCCTCCATTTACCCTTGTTCAGGTGAGAACCTGCTGGCAGGTAGCGGGGATTAAGATAGAACAGACACTTCAGGATGATATACGAACAATTGCTCTGGAATGGGAGGATCTGGGAAGAGCTTCCCACAGGGTTGTTCGTCTTTGGCCGCTGGACATGCCTGGAATAAACATGATTGAACGTTTCATTCCCGATGGAGTTTCCAGGGTGGAAATTGTTGAATCCAAATGCCAATTGCCAGCAGGTCGGTACAGACTGCAGTTTGCTGTTGATGATCCATGGGGTGAAGATGAGACCTTATTGCCAAAATCTAATAGTGAGAATGGCATAGATGTTACGATTGGGTCCAGGGACGAAAGACTGGAAGATGTATTAGAAAAGGGGCTTACCATAGAAGCTTTTGAGTGTGAGGGTAGAAAGATTCCCGCGGGAAAAGAGTACTGGATTCAGGATATTCGTATCTCGCCTGAATTTGAGGGCGAGGAAAGGTTCCAGGGCATAGTTTGTACTTCTAATCAAGATGGTAAACCCATCGTGCTAGATTACAACCCCGTAAGTTTTTATTTGGAATCTGAAGACTGTACCAGGTTGCCCTTCCTGTTGGATAGAGATAGAGATGGGGTAATGTATTGCATAAGATGCCGGGCGCTATTC
Source organism: Bacillota bacterium (assembly GCA_029550685.1). Classification (GTDB taxonomy): domain Bacteria; phylum Bacillota; class Syntrophomonadia; order Syntrophomonadales; family Syntrophomonadaceae; genus DTU018. The sequence goes on along the minus strand of JAKPGY010000238.1, from coordinate 5,252 downwards.
TGGGAGAATGCACATAGAGAGTGCAAGAAGGAGGTAATTTTCCCCGATTATATACTTGTCGCGGTGAGGAGGAGAAAAGATGGGCTTGGATCCGCTGAAGGCGACTGATGCAATTGTAAACCGGTACCTGGATTACCTGGAAACAACTTTCGCTTTCAATGATATGGGGTTACATAAACAATTGGTTGACGAATTGAGAAAGCCAGAAAAATTTGCCAGGGGGCCTATTTTGGAGGCTACTCCGCCTTTTGAAAGTGGTAATTCAGTGAATTTCCTGATAGAACAGGGAGTGCTGTCACCCGAGTTTAGGAAGTTGTGCACACCGGAATTACCCTTGGATCGGAATTTATATATGCATCAGGAAATTGCTATCCGAAAGCTGGTGGAAGACAAAAGAAATATTATTGTAGCTACCGGTACCGGCAGCGGAAAGACTGAAACATTTTTGATCCCTATCCTCAACCATTTGTTCCGGCAGAAGGAACAAGGCCAGCTCGGACCGGGAGTACGAGCATTGTTGCTGTACCCCATGAACGCCCTGGCCAACGATCAGTTAAAAAGGCTGCGCAAACTGCTAAAGAATTGCCCTGACATTACCTTTGGAAGCTACACGGGAGAGACAGAACAGAACGAGAGTCGGGCGGTTGAACGCTTCAAACAAATGAACCCGAAAGAAGATTTACTGCCCAACGAATTGCTTTCCAGGGAGAGGATGAAAGAGTCACCCCCACATATTCTGCTTACCAATTATGCCATGCTGGAATTCTTATTACTGCGCCCCGAAGACAATGTATTTTTTGATGGTGAATATGCCCGGGATTGGCGCTTTATCGTTATTGATGAAGTTCATACATATTCTGGAGCCAAAGGAATCGAAATGGCCATGCTCTTGAGGCGGCTGAAAGATAGAGTAGTGGAAAGCAAGCCAGGAGCCCTGCAATGCATAGGTACCAGTGCTACGTTGGGAGGAAGTGAAAAAGATTTTAAGCAGCTGGCCGTCTTTGGAGAAAGATTGTTTGGCGAGAAGTTTGAATGGATTGCCAGTGACCCTGCACGTCAGGATGTAGTAATTGGTTCTAAGAAACAGCTGACCGTTGCCGGAAGGAGCTGGGGCAGCCCGGACAGTGAACTTTACCAACGATGGGTTGAGATAGTTGATGGAAAAGACCCGGATAAAATACCCACTTTGATGCGTGAAGGTCTTAGTTCAGGAGTCCCTGAGGAAATCTTGAAAGAAGCACAGAAGAGTTGCGGTGGGGAATGGACCAGATTTATCTACCTGGTCCTTTCCGGTGACGGCCGGCTAATTACTTTGCAGCAGATGCTGGGGGAAAAGCCGTGTTCCATCGCTGACGCGGCCAGCAAGTTATTCCCGGATGATCAAGACAGTCAAAGTCATCTAGTGGCCCTTGTATACCTGGCAAATAAAGCCAAACTGGATATAGACGGGCAACCCCTTTTGCCGGCTAGGTACCATTTGTTTATTCGGGCGGTTGAAGGTGGATATGTTTCGTTATTGCCCGAAAAGCGGCTGTATATGGAAAGACGGGAGTGGGTTGAGGAAAGTAACGGCAGCCGTTATCCTGTCTTTGAAGTTGCTACCTGCCGTCGGTGCAATTCGCTGTATCTGGTGGGAGAATTAGATGAGGTTGGCAAACATTACTTTCTCAAGCAGCCAGGCAATCGCTTTTACGACGATAGTAACAATCTGGTGTATTTTTTACTTCTTGAGGATAAAGAGCCTGTTTCCGAAGAAAATGAAGATGAAATAGTTGGTGGTGGCGGAGAAGAAATACCGGCGGAGGAAGGCTATCTTTTGTGTGGAAAATGCAGGTCTGTGAAATCTGCTGCCAATATTGAATCCCTTTGCGATTGTGGAAAAGAATGTATCTTCACGGTAATTAAAGTGCCAAACAAAAACGGAAATGTCCATAGGTGTCCGGCCTGCGGAAGTATCAATGCCTTGGGTTCTGTGGTAAGGCGATTTGTGGTGGGAGCTGAGGCTGTGACCAGCGTTCTGGCTACTTCTCTCTACCAGCAAATACCTGAGCAGACTGGGGAATTGAGAACCGATATTGTTTCTGAAAATGATTGGGAAACTACCAGTAGCATCGACGATTACAAAAGCAACCGTCGCCTGCTGATTTTTTCTGACAGCCGCCAGGACGCCGCTTATTTTGCCAGCTACCTGCAAGCCTCTTACAATCAGATTTTGCAGCGTCGGTTGATAATTATGACTCTGAAGAAATACAGGGACAAAGTCCTGGCCAATCAATGGAGGGTTAACGATTTAGCTGACTTTGTCAAGAAGATGCTTGGCGATCTACAACTATTTCCTAAAATGAGTTACCAGCAATTAGAAACGGAAGCCTGGAAATGGGTGCTACATGAATTTATGGCCGGAGACCGCACCTTAGGGCTGGAGGGGCAAGGATTGCTGGGATTTATGCCGGTACCGCCGCCAAACTGGAGCCCACCTAAAGCTTTGTGTAGGGAACCCTGGAACTTTACTGCCGACGAAGCAACCACTCTCATCATGATTCTCTTGGACAGTGTGCGGAGAAACGGTGCTGTTCGTTTTCCCGATTGTGTTGATCCGAGAGATTCCTTCTTTGCACCCCGAAATAAAGAGTATTACTTTAAAGAAAATATGTCGGTTCCAGGACGGATTTACAGCTGGAACCCTGCTGCTAAAGGCCGTAGCAACTCCCGGCTGGATTATCTGTTGCGGTTGGCAGATGTTATAGGTAACGGAATTAGACGCCCAGAGGTTGAAGATCTGCTGGCCAAGATCTGGAGCAAATTGCTTGCAGGTGAAAGGGCGCCTTGGAAAACTCACTTTTCCAGCCATCATGAATCAAAAAAGTACGGTGATGTGTATTGCCTGAAACCGGAATACTGGAGGATACTCCCAGCAGTGATTGACGATTCTGTGACCTGGTATCGCTGCAGCAAATGCCATGGCCTAACGGTGCATAATCTTCGGGGTGTCTGCCCTACCTACAGGTGCGATGGCAGGCTAGTTGCGTGTAACCCTGCAAAAGAACTGGCGAACAATCATTATCGCAAATTGTACCTTGATACCTTGCCTTTAGTAATGCAAACCAGCGAACACACTGCCCAGCTTACTACTGAAAGGGCTAGCAGAGTTCAGAAAGAGTTCTATGATGGACAGGTTAATGTTTTGAGCTGTTCTACTACCTTTGAGCTGGGTGTTGATGTGGGGGAACTGGAAACCGTTTTTATGCGCAATGTACCACCGACGGCGGCCAATTACATTCAGCGGGCCGGGCGGGCTGGCAGGAGGACAAGCTCAACAGCCTTTGCTCTCACCTTTTGCCAGCGCCGTTCCCATGACTTTGCCTACTATACTGACCCGCTTCGGATTATTAAGGGAGAAATTCGTTCTCCGCATATTGAGATCAGCAACGAAAAAATTATAAAGCGGCACATGTATGCAGTTGCTCTGGCGATGTTTTGGAAACGATGGCCGGAGTATTTTGGCCAGGTCAATGCCTTCTTTAAGGAATCCGAAAAATCAGCTACCGGGGTTTTAAAGGATTTTTTACGAAAACGACCCGTACAATTGAAAGCCAGCCTGAAGCGGATTATTCCAGAAAAAATGTGGGAAAGGCTTGGTGTTGACGATTGGAGCTGGGTCGATGAGCTTTTACATGAGCGGGATGGAGTGCTTAGCAAGGCAGAGGCGCAACTGATGGCAGATCTGCGGGAATTAAAAGCCGTCGAAAAGGAATACAGGGACGCAGGGAGATATGAAAAAGCCCTTGCTGTTCAAAAGACTATCAATACCCTGGAAAAGCGCTATATTCTCAACTTTTTGTCTCAGCATAATGTAATTCCCAAGTATGGTTTTCCTGTAGATGTGGTGGAATTGCAGATCTATCACCATGGTGAGGAAGCCAGAGGTTTAGAACTCGACAGGGATCTCAAGGTAGCGTTGTCTGAATACGCACCGGGGAGTCAGGTAATTGCAGGGGGCAAGTTATGGACCAGCAGGTATCTAAAAAAGCTCCCGGACCGGGAACCTGTAAAATATATGTATGCCATTTGTGATCATTGTGGTTACTACCAAAGTGATATAGCGGATAAACAGTCGGTTATGGATACATGTATTTGTGGCGAAAAAATAGGTAACCACCGTGGAATATTTATTACCCCTGAATTTGGTTTTATCGCCGACAAGCCTATGGCACCTACCATGTCAAAACCTCAAAAGACTTATACCACCCGGAAGTACTTTGCTCAGGAAGGAAGAATGGAAGAGGAAATCACTTTGAACCTGGGTGCTTTTAATCTCAAGATACAGGCTGGCGAAGGCAAGCTGGCAGTAATAAACAGCGCCGGGAAGAGAGGTTTTAAGATCTGTCAATTCTGTGGTTATGCTGAGGTTAATACTGGAAAACCTTTGCCTTCTCATAAAACACCTTGGGGAAAAGACTGTAAAGGCCGAGCTGATCGCTATTCATTGGGTTACGAATTTAAAACCGATATTCTAAGGCTGTGGTTACCAGATTACGATGACAAACGCACAGGCTTCTGGGATTCTTTGTTATATGGGTTGCTGGAGGGGGCTTGCAGCGCGTTGGAGATCGAACGACAGGATGTTGATGGCACTTTATACCCTTATGCGGGCAATCCCCACAGTCCTGCCCTGGTGCTGTTTGATGATGTACCCGGCGGGGCAGGTCATGTTAAGAGGATTGCAGAAAAAGAAAATTTCATGGATGTTTTGCGCCGGACGTTAGAGATAGTCTCCAAATGCGAATGTGGTGGCAAACGAGCTGATACTAGCTGCTATGGCTGCCTGCGAAATTATACCAATCAGTATTGCCATGACAGGTTAAATCGGAGATATGTGATAGAATTCGTAGAAAAGCTATTAAGCTGTCTTTGAATCTTCTTCTCGCTTTACTTTAAAGCAAGTACTATTATCCCAGGAAATTCATTTCTATAAGAATGATTTACTTGCGGAAAAGCTACCAAATTCTTAGCTTAGCTATTCAATCAGCCTAATTGCATGCAGAGTTCCTAACGCGACCGGAGGATGAAACTCGTGGCAGGTGAGGTTAAGCTTTGAGGCAGGATGGCACATGGCGGCCCGGTGACTGGGCCTGGAGCTGGGAGTACCGTGAACCGGTCAAGGTTATCGAAGCCCTGGACCTGTGGGGAAAGAACGTCTGCCGCGTCTGGGTGCCGGGCCGGGACGCGGTTATCCGTGTTCAGGAAAGCGA